>CAYNKN010000381.1:0-3461 GCA_964397805.1 uncultured Chryseolinea sp.
GGCCACGGGTGATGGTGGTGATGCCGGGAAATAGGGACTAGAAAAACCTGGCCCTGTTATAGCCGGTGCTACCGAAGGATTCAGCAACGAAATCATTTTTTCCACATGTGCTTTTTGCAGATTCCTACGGAAATTATCGATGGCTTTCCGACTGCGTAATTCTGACCAAACTCCACGTTGTACTTCGCTAAATAAATTATCTAGCGTATAGGCTTTAGCATTTAATGCACTGCTTTCAATAATGCGTTGCATGCGGCTGTAGTCATAAATACTATTCAGGGTAGCTTCTTGAATACTCTTAAGTTGCTCAACCCCTGATCCAGGTCGGGTAAGTTTCAGTACTTGTTGATCCAGCAACCATAATGGTGTTTCAAATAATTGTTTATTCAAAAATGCGACTGCTTCGCGTTGGAGCGTGGCGGGCACGGGCTCATACACAACACCTTCCTGATCATATGTTTTAGGCGTTTCATAAATACCACCAATATTTTTGGTTACGTGACCCATGTATCGCCTGTACTGTCCTACTACTTGCAGGTACATATCGTTAAGCTCCGAGTAGTTTTCGGCTTCTTCTTTATACCAATCTTTTAAGTTAGGTATGATTCGTTTTAAGTTCTTAATACCATATTCGCTAGCTACCATGGCATTGTTACCTAAGTCTTCGCTTTGCGATCGTGGGTCATAAGGATTTATTTCGGAACCAAACCAATACATCGGATCATTGGCATGTTGGAGTATCCATTTGTTCAATACCTTTTTGTCTTCTTCAGCATTTTGGGTATCAAAAATGGGTTTGTATCCCCATTGAATAGCCCACTTATCGTAGACACCCACTCCGGGGAATAAATTAGTGATACCATCTTCGGGTTGTGCTACATAATTAAAGCGCGCATAATCCATGATGGAAGCAGTATGGCCAAATTTTTCTAAGAAGGCTTTATCGCGAAGTTTTTCCACCGGAGTAGCATGGCTTGATCCGAAATTATGACGTAACCCCAATGTATGCCCTACTTCGTGCGCTGCCACAAAACGGATAAGTTCGCCCATTAAATCGTCATCAAATTTTTTCTTGCGTGCGCGCGGATCGACAGCTGCCGCTTGCACGGTGTACCAGTTATTTAACAGGTTCATTACATTATGATACCACCCAATATGACTCTCCAATATTTCACCTGTACGCGGATCGTGCACATTGGGACCGTAGGCATTTTGAATGTTAGAAGCAAAGTATCGGATAAACGAGTACCGCGCATCTTCGGTGGAAATGGTAGTATCACCTTCGGGTACTTCTTTTGCTTGAATAGCATTTTTAAATCCGGCTTGTTCAAACGCCACTTGCCAATCTTCTACTCCTTGCCTTAAATACTTACGCCATTTTACAGGAGTGGCCGGATCGATATAAAACACTATCGGTTTCTTGGGTTCTACCAACTCACCACGTTTCATCTTTTCAATATCCTCCGCCTTTGGCTCTAAGCGCCACCGCACGGCAAATACTTCTGTTTCTGCACGTTGCGACTCTTCGCCATAAAGTGTGTACCCGGTAGCAAAATAGCCAACACGTTTATCAAAGAATCGCTTGCGTGCTGGCACATCGGGTAATAAAATCATAGAGGTGTTAAGTTCTAACGTAACCACACCCGAAGTAGCGCCCGCAGGCAAAACCATTACTTGCGATGGACTATTAGGTGCCGAGGGTGGGGGTAACATCGATGCAAATGTTTTTACCATCCGCACTTCTGTATTAATAGGAAAAGAACGTATAACCGCGATGTACGATCGATCGGATTGCAGTGCACCTAAACTAAATCTTCTTTTTTTTGCTGGCGATAAGGAAACAAGCTGATTATCTCCTTTAAAAAAATCGGTAACATTAATTACTACCGAAGTGTCTTTACGAACACTCTTTATATCGAACACCGCTGCAATAGGTTCTACGTTCGAATTACGAACCGATTGCATAATCGGACTAAGTGTATCGCCACTGGCATTGATATGTAAGACAGCGCGCAAAAACAATTTGTTATTCGGACCTTTTTCCCAACGAAGCACTTGTCGCTTTTCTTCTTCACCACCATAACCAATGCCTGCTGGAGTTTTTGAAATGCGGGAAATGGCCATAAACTCCCGACCAATTAAACTGTCTGGAATCTCAAAATAAAAATCCTCGCTAATTTTGTGAATGGTAAATAGCCCCTTTTCTGTTTTTGCCTTTCCTACCAAGGTTTTGTAGGGTTGCATCGGACCAGCTGGCTTTTTCTTGGTACTATCAGCTTTTGCCTGAGGAGCGGTTGTCGTTGCTGCTTTTCCTTTTTTAGATTTCTTTTGAGCCTGTGCAGGGCTTGAGACTAAAAAAGTAGCACACAACATCATTAAAAGGAGTAGGTATCTCTGCTTCATGTATAAATTAGTTAAAAATGAAAGCGAGAAAGCTACGGGTGTGAAGGTAATTTGACAAATTCTTTCCGGAAGAGCGGTTATGTTCGTGCCGACCAGCCAGAAAGGTAAGTGACAAAAGGTAGTACACTCAGATGAGCTTCCGATAGAGCTTCCTCCTAAAAAATGGGGGTATGCTTACTGCGGGAGGTTTATCGATTACGCCTGTTGCGTATCAATTAGACAATTACCTTCGATCGTTCTAATGCAGGTGACACCTGTTGCTTAATAATGTTTAGATTTTTCTGAACAGCCATAATCTCATCGAGCGGCAAACCAAGCTCTTTATGATAAACCTTATAAATAAACTGCCATTCTGATCTATCCATAAAACCATCTGCATTCGCTACCACACACAACCAGGCAATCGCTCTAATCTGTTGTTTCCGATCCAATCGTTTTAATCCGGCCAAGCTCTCTTGATAAAGCTTAACCAAATCCTTCGATTTCAGAAATACCATTTGTGTACTAAACTCATCGCGGGAGATTCCCTCCACGGCACTCATTTGCTGCCCTAAGGCAATTTCCTTTTCATCAATTTTACCATCGGCTACAATTAACATGTAGTAAAGGTTGGTGATGACTGTCTTGAAGTTCATGCAATTTTCTGGTTGATGTAATCCCTTATATCAAAAGTATGCCATCAAAAATTTGGGCTAAAACAGGGCATTTTACGATACAACATTAAAATTAATATCCATTTTGGGAATTATTCCATATTTAGGTGGGAATTCAATAAAGAGATTACGCATTAAGTTGTCAGGCAGTAGTAAGCCATCGGAAAAATTTACCCAACAAAGATGTCGGTGCTGGTCGCAGATCGGCTGTTATTTCCTCTACATCATCCTCTTTATAGAGTTTGGCCGATTTGGTTGGCCCTTGATGCTTTACTTTGTTCAAATAATGTAGTCTGCGCTTTTCTTTCTCCCGGGCAATCTCCAACTCTCGTTGTTCAGCAGCTTCGCGCGCTTCTCGCTCCCGCTTTAATGCCAACGGATTTTTTGTTTGACGCGGTTGATGCT
>CAYNKN010000382.1:0-3455 GCA_964397805.1 uncultured Chryseolinea sp.
AAATTTTTTTCGACTGAAAGGGCATTAATCAAGTGGTTCTTTTGGAACACATAACCCATTTTTTGTCCACGAAAGGTATCGAGTTCACGCTCCGAAAGTGATGAAAGTTCTACATCATCTACTTTAACTGAACCCTGATACGTTCGTAGCAAACCACCTAAAACATGTAGTAACGTTGTTTTGCCGCTCCCGGATTCTCCCAAGAGTAAAAGGTGCTCGCCATGCTTCACCTCAAAATCGGGAAATGCCAAAGGCGCTAGTGCCTGATAATGAAACTGAAGATTTTTAACTGAAATCATAACCGATATAACTAACTATTAAGTGGTAAGGTATGGTGAGCCAACAAAACTAAAAAACATAATCTGGATGAATGGAAGAATTTCATTAACCACACATTATGCAATCGTTACTTACCCCCACATGTACCCTACCCTTGATTTAATGGTTTCTTAACTTCATATCTATACTTATCTTTCGAATTCTGAACATTTCCGCACCTATGCCTGACTTCAATATTCATGATCTAGTTCGAACACCCATTTTGTATTTACGCGAGCGATTAGGTGCCCGGCAGTTTTTAATACTTTCCAGCATTTTGGTGGGCTTATCTTCCGGTCTGGCAGCTCTTATTCTAAAATATTTTGTTCATTCACTCGAAACACTCGTAACGTATTACTCCACGAACTACGAAGAGTTTTTTCTGTTTACGCTCTTTCCACTAATCGGTATTGCTTTTACCGTATTTTTTATCCGCTACTTTTTACGCGATAACTTTAAGAAAGGCAGTGCAGAGATCGCCTACGCCATCACAAAAAAATCTAGCATACTACCTGCACAGCAGATGTACTCACACCTGATTACCAGCGCATTAACAGTAGGATTTGGTGGCTCCACAGGACTAGAGTCGCCCATGGTAAGTACCGGCTCGGCCATTGGCGCCAATTATGGCAAAACGTATAAACTTACTTATAAGGAGCGTACTATATTATTGGCGTGTGGTGCTGCCGCAGGTATTGCTGCTGCCTTTAACTCGCCCATAGCCGGAGTGCTCTTTGCCATTGAAGTACTGCTGGTTGATGTAACAGCCGCAGCATTTATACCTCTAATAATTTCAGCGGCATCTGGTGCACTGCTTTCTAAAATTGTTTTAAAAGGAGGTGTTATTCTTTCCTTCTCGTTGCAAGAACCCTTTAACTATCACAACCTACCCTATTACATTGCCTTAGGATTGATAGCTGGCTTTATGTCGCTGTATTATGCGCGTGTGTTTACCTATTTCGAATCGAAAATAAAAAAAGTTGCTAACCGATGGGTGCGCGTACTCATAGGCGGATTTCTACTTTGTGTATTGTTGTTGTTTTTTCCACCATTATTTGGTGAAGGATACGAAAGTATTAAAGCGTTGGCAAACTTGACTCCAGAGACACTAGTAGCAAATAGTTTAATTGGTGAATGGATTAAGTCAGACATAACGCTACTATTATTTTTGGGTGGATTGATGTTTTTAAAAACTATTGCTGCTGCTATTACCATTGGTAGTGGTGGTAATGGAGGAAGTTTTGGACCCTCCTTATTTACCGGAGCGTATCTGGGATTTATTTTTGCACGCATCGTTAACCTTACGGGATTAGCTCATATACCCGAAACGAATTTTGCCTTGGTGGCCATGGCAGGAATTTTAAGTGGTGTATTTTATGCGCCCCTTACAGCGATCTTCTTAATTGCTGAACTAACAGGAGGTTATAATTTAATGATACCATTGATGTTGGTTTCGGCTATCAGTATTACAGTAGCGCATTACATTGAACCTCTTTCCATGGAAGGAAAAAAATTAGCCGCTATGCTGAAGTATTCCGTTGATGATCGTGACAAATACTTACTCAGTAAACTAGAGCTAAGCGAACTTATTGAAACTAACTTCGCTCCAATAAAACCAGAAGACACACTACAAACCTTAGTGCATGTAATTTCTACTTCGCGCAGAAATACGTTTCCGGTGGTAAACGATGTGCAAAAATTAGTGGGGTTGATACACCTCGATCATGTACGCGAAATTATTTTCGATTTTGATCAATACGAAAAGGTTCGGGTAAAAGATTTAATGACGGCACCCACCGCTATTATTACACCCAACGAAAACTTACATAGTATTTTGAAAAAATTTGATGAAACCAATCAATGGAATTTACCCGTTACCGAAAATAACAAGTACATCGGGTTTGTTTCTAAGTCAAGTATATTAACCCGCTACCGCAGCGAGCTAATAAAAACTGCCTAGTGTTATTTCGCTAATTTAATAGAAGCCGAGTTGATGCAGTAGCGAAGTCCGCTAGGTGGTGGGCCATCGGGAAACACATGACCTAGATGCCCGTCACAACTGTTACACATTACCTCTACCCGAACCATACCATAACTGGAATCACGCTTGTAGCGAATAGCATTTGCACTCACTACTGTTGTAAAACTTGGCCATCCTGTTCCGGATTCAAATTTTTGAGAAGAGTCGAAAAGCAATGTACCACACCCACGACAACCATATAGGCCAGGATCATGCGCTTCACAATATTCGCCTGTAAAAGCACGCTCGGTTCCCTTTTTTCTTAATATTAAAAATTCTTCTTCAGAAAGCTCGGAGCGCCATTCCGCATCCGTTTTTTCAATCCGATTATCGGGTGCAGGGCTTCCTTCCGCTGCATACCGCAAAACATCATTCCAAGTCATAGCTGTAAAAACAAGTTCGTTGTTATTAAGTTCAGTGAAAGTTTCTAGTAAACCGCGTGACTTTTCATTGTCGATCTCATTCTTAGCCGAAACATGTTCATGGCATTATGCCATACCGCGCGGTTCCAATGTATTCACTAACCTACTTAACCTATGGAACCAAAGAAAAATCCGAAGGTTGATATTCACCGTAAGCGTGGTATCATCTTTAATGTTAGTTTGCTTATTAGTATGCTATTAGTAATCACAGCATTCAATTGGTCTGTGCGTATACAACCCGACAATCGTAGACTTCCCGACAAACCTATTATCGAAGATGTATATTATGTACCTGTAACGGGAATAGAAAGACCAAAAGAAAAACCGAAGGTGCAAGAAAGCAAACCTACGATTTTGTACCCAACTGAATTCATTGAAGTGAAAAAGGAATCGGCAGATACAGAAGATGAATTGGATATACCCGACCAAACAGAAGCACTAGCTACTTCGCTTGGTACGTTAGAAATTCCTGCCGAACCGATAGAAGACATTGTATATGATTTTAGACGTGTAGAAAAAATGCCGGAGCCAGTTGGAGGGTATGAGTCGTTCTATGCTATTCTACGAAAAAATTTAAAATATCCTTCACGGGCTTCACGTATGGGTGTAGAAGGTATAGTATATGTATCGTTTACCATCAATGAAAATGGAGCGATTAGTGATCTGCAAGTACCCAAAGGAATTGGTAGTGGTTG
>CAYNKN010000383.1:0-3451 GCA_964397805.1 uncultured Chryseolinea sp.
AAGCCTGAACAGATTGCAAAAGTACCATTTTATTAGCTAACTGGTATGCTAGCCCAACATCTAATTACTTTTTACGAATCAAAACCTCGTCAATCAAGCCATATTCCTTTGCCTCATTGGAGCGCATCCAGTAATCCCGATCCGAATCTTTCTCTATTTTTTCGTATTTCTGACCACTATGCTTCGATAAAATGGAATAAAGATCTTTTTTAACCTCTAAAGTTTGGCGTAGCGAAATCTCCATGTCTGACGCCTGACCTTGCATGCCACTCATGGGCTGATGGATCATAACGCGAGCGTGCGGCAATGCCGATCTTTTTTTATCTGCTCCAGCGGTAAGTAGTACGGCAGCCATAGAAGCCGCTAAACCAGTACAAATGGTAGCTACATCGGGATTGATGTACTGCATGGTGTCGTAGATCCCTAACCCGGCATACACAGATCCACCCGGACTATTGATGTACATAATAATATCTTTTCGCGGATCGGAAGATTCCAGAAATAGCAATTGAGCTGTAATTAAATTGGCAATTTGATCGTCAACCCCCATACCTAAAAATATAATTCGGTCGGAAATCAAGCGGGTAAATACATCGATGGCGCGGAAGTTACCGGGGCGTTCTTCGATAACATACTGAGTCATGTTTTCGATCTTGTGGGCATAGCTGTCAATGGTATTACCACTCATGCCTAAATGGTGCACAGCGTACTTACGGAATTCGTTGTTTTGATGCATATAAATTTATTTTTTTTTTCGAGTATAATCAATTTAATGAATAAGTAATCTTAGTTATCGGATGGCAGAATTGCAACTGTTGCAATCAAAACACCTGAAAAGAAAAAATGGTTTTAACAGTCTGAGCTGTTAAAACCATAGTCGATTTGCACCAGTGTTTTATTGCACTAGCACGAAGTAATTAGTGTTGATGTTCCTCAACAATTTTCTTAAACTCATCTACGGTTACTTTCTTTTCTTGCACAGTAATATTAGCACGAATATGACGCATAATTTTTTCGGAACGAAGTTGATTGTAGAGCTTCATAAAATTCTGCCCATTTTCGTTTTGAAGGTAGTTATCAGCAATAGCATCTAGTCGATCGCTGATTTGTTCTGCGAAAGCCTGGCCACCAAACTGAGCAACAATAAGGTCTTTAGCCTTTGCTCTTACTTCTTCAGCTTCTACCGTTAATTTATTATCGTCTGCGATTCGGTTCTTTACCAAATCCCAAACTAGGCCACGCTTGTATTGATCAAACTCCTTCCCAAGTACATCATCGGTTATTTCACCCTTGCTGGTTGATTTAAGCCAAAGTTTAAGAAAATCTTCGGGCAGTCTAACGGTCGTATTTTTAATGAAATGATCTTCAATATGATGTTCTAAAAAGTGATCTGATTCGCGGTTGTAGTTTTCCTGAACAGTATCCTTAATTTTTTGAACGAATTCTTCTTCAGTAGTAACGGCATCTTTACCAAAAACCCTGTCGAATAATTCCTGATTCATTTCACTAGGTTCGGTTCGCGTAATGTTCGACACTTTAAAAATGTACGAACCCGTAACTAGTTTCGCTTCTTCGGGAGATTGTCCCAACAGATGGGCAGTTAGTTCTATATCGTTAAAAATTTTTTCGATGCTAATGGTAAGTTCATCGTCTTTCTTAGCACCAATAAATTGTTGTTGTTCGGTAGGTACTACTTTTTCAATAGCTATAGCGGCATGTTCGCGTTTGAAGTCACCTGTTTCTCCACGAAGTTCTCCAAAAAGTGTATCGGTAGCTTCAGCAGTTTCGGGGTAATTTACTTTGCCGAATCTTTTTTTAAGGTCACTTATTGTTTCATCAATTACTTTCGTATCAACAGTAATCGGGTATGCCTGCACTTTTACACTAGATGAAAGCTCATAGCTAAAATCATCTACTAACCCAATCAGGTATTCAAACTCAAATGTTTTTTGTGAATCCCAATCAATACCAGCAGCCTGTTCTTGATTAGGAATTGGCTCTCCTAAAATTTTAAGATTATTCTCTTTAATGTAATCCGACAGTTTGTGCGATAAAATGTGGTTGATCTCATCGACCAAAAGTGACTTGCCAAACATTTTTTTGATAACACCCGTTGGTACTTTTCCTTGTCGGAAACCTTTTATGCTCGCTTTTTTGGCGTAGTCTTTTACCTTTTCTTCTACATGAGGTTGGTAATCCCCTTCGGTAAGTATAATTTTAATTAAACCTTCGGTGTTGTTTTTTTTTGTAAGCGTAATTTCCACAGCGTAAGCGGTTTTTAGTAATATTTTGCTAGATAAACTAAGAACCCTTAACGCTCGTGTAAAAAACGAACATCAAGGGTTCGAAGGTGTGCGGATGGAGGGACTCGAACCCCCACGCCTTGCGGCACCAGATCCTAAGTCTGGCGCGGCTACCAATTACGCCACATCCGCTAAAGGAGGCGCAAATCTATAGATTATTCGCAAATAATGAATAGTTTGGATTTATTATCCGAAAAAAGTAATTCGAGAATTTAAAAAATGTTGCCAAACGCGTTAAAAAATAAGAAGGGTCAATGATAGTAATCGATACGGAGCAGGAGAAAAGGGAGATCATAAATCGTTACAGACGGCTTTTGCGCAAAGCCAAGCCCATTTTAAAGGATGGCGATGCGAAGCTTATAAAGAAGGCTTTTACTATTTCGGTAGAGGCACACAAAGACATGCGTAGGAAATCGGGTGAGCCCTTTATTTTTCATCCGCTGGCCGTAGCCGAAATTTGTGTAGAAGAAATTGGGCTGGGTACTACCTCGGTAATTGCCGCATTAATGCATGATGTGGTAGAAGATACCGATATAGAGTTGGCGGATATTGAGCGGATGTTTGGTAAGAAGATTACCCGCATTATTGATGGTTTAACCAAGATAAGGGGTGTTTTTGAGTATGGGACATCGCAGCAAGCAGAGAATTTTCGAAAAATGCTCTTTACCCTTTCGGAAGATGTACGGGTAATTTTGATCAAGCTGGCCGATCGACTTCACAATATGCGCACCTTAGAGAGTATGCCACGGCATAAACAACTTAAGGTGGCTAACGAAACAATCTACCTTTATGCGCCATTGGCTCATCGGCTAGGGCTAAATGCGATAAAAACGGAGTTGGAAGATTTGTATCTGCGGTTTACGGATAAGCCGTTGTTCGAATCTATTCTCACCAACATTGATGCTACCAAAACCTCCAGAAATAAGTTTATCAAACAATTTGTGATTCCGCTAAAGGATGAACTCGATAAACTTAATATGGGCTATGAGATTAAAGGTAGACCAAAATCGATCTACTCAATTTGGAATAAGATGCGAAAGCAAAATATTCCGTTCGAAGAGGTCTACGATTTGTTTGCCATACGCATTATCATGGATACACCTATTGAACAAGAGAAGGCTTTGTGCTGGCAAGTATACTCTATTGTT
>CAYNKN010000384.1:0-3447 GCA_964397805.1 uncultured Chryseolinea sp.
CTGCTTCTTGAAAAAAACCAGCCCAGGCCGTAGTTGAACTACATTCTACTTCCGAAGGATAATCGATTGGGAGTATGCGAAATGCTGCATCCATGATGTGGCATGCCATGTCGCCTAATGCACCCGTACCAAAATTCCACCAACCACGCCAGTTAAAGGGCAAGTAGGCTGGGTTAAAATCCATGGGTTTTACAGGGCCTAACCATAAATCCCAATCTAATTCGGCTGGCACATCAAACTGCCCACTGGGTGTAGAAATTCCTTGTGGCCAAACGGGTCGGTTTGTCCAGGTAAGTACGTTTGTAACGTCACCAATTAGTCCGGCATCAACCCACTCTTTGGCCGTGCGCACAAAATCTGCGGATGCATATTGGTTGCCCATTTGGGTGACAACTTTATATTTTTTGGCTGCTTCGGTTAGTGCGCGGGCTTCAAAGATATTATGCGTTAACGGTTTTTGTACATAAACGTGTTTGCCGCGTTGCATGGCTGCAATGGTGGCAACCGCATGGGTATGATCTGCTGTGGATACCGAAACGGCATCGATGTGTTTGGATTCCTTATCGAGCATCTTGCGGAAGTCTTTATAGTACTTGGCTGCCGGAAAATTTTGTCTGGATTGAACTGCCATCCGATCGTCTACATCGCAGAGAAAAGAAATCTTTGCCTTTGGATTTTTCGCAAAACCGGTTAAATCACTGGTACCTTTTCCACCCACACCAATACCGGCAATGTATAATGTATCGCTCGGTGCAACAAAACCAGTACCGCCCAACACAAAGCGAGGTACTATAGTAAACGCAGCAGCCGACAGTCCAACATTTTTGATAAACTCTCTTCTGGATATACCGGCTTTTGGTAGTGTGGTTTTTAGTTTAGGCATAGTAAAAAAATGATAGGGTTGTAGATTTTTTATTAGGTACTGCGCAGAGTAGGTTTTAATGCAGCCAATCAGTTATGATTAATGAAGTCGACAAAGCGTATTAGGTATCATACTTTACACTCTCTGCTAAAGTGCGTTCATCATACTTAAGTCCGTATTGATCTAAGACTTCTTGCGGAACGCCATCCCAATCGTTGGGTCTATTACCCACATATCCCAAGTCTGCAATACCTATTTTGCTGGTAAAGAATCCGCAGGCAGTAAGGTCGCGCATGTTATTAAAAAAGGCTACACCTTGTTGCATCTCGGGTTTTGCTTTATTCGGAAAGGCAATTTCATCTACGATTTCAAGTTGTTGTGCCGATGAACATGATGCAAAGTCTTTATCGAATCGTTTCAAGCATTGTACATCAAGCCATTTTAGACCGCCTCGCAACGGTGTTTGATACCGAGGCATGTCTTTGGAAATAAATTCGATGAAGGCAGGAACACCCGCATCGGTAGCACTTCCAGATGTATCATCTTTTGGAATGATAATATCAGCGAGGATACCAATAGTTTTCATTTCATGATCATCGAAAAATTTCTCACTTAGTAATTTATGTTCGCGAACAAGTTCTGCAGGAGTGCGATCAATAGTAAAAGTTTGCGCAGTTTCTTTTACTTCTTCGGTGCCTGTGGTTTTTTGATCGCATGATTGAAGTAGGAGGCCTGCACCAGCAGAACCAACTACTAAACTTTTAAGGTATTTTCTTCTGTCCATAATAAGAAGTGTTCAATATTTTTTATGAAACTAGTTAAGGAAATGCTACTCACTTAAGCTTACAGATTTTGTTTTTTAAGTTCATCAATAATGTATTCGCTGGCACGCATGGATAATGCGAGAATTGTCCATGTTGGATTTTTGTCGGCTTGTGATACAAACGGACCACCATCAACAACAAATAAATTTTTACACTCGTGTGCTTGGTTAAATTTGTTAACAGCCGATGTTTTCGGATCGTTGCCCATGCGAGTTGTACCTACCTCATGAATAATTCTACCGGGTGCTTCTAATCCATAATTATTTTCAGCACCAGATTTACCCCATGTAACCACACCACCCGCATTCGAAATTATTTCTTCGAAGGTTTCTTGCATGTGCTTAGCCTGATTGATTTCGTGTGTTGACCATCTGTAATTAAAACGTAACACAGGGATACCAAACTTATCTACTGTTGTCGGATCAATTTCGCAGTAGTTATCTTCACGTGCAATAGCTTCACCACGACCAGCGAGTCCGATTTGAGAACCATAAAAATAACGGTAATCATCTTTAAGTGAAGCACCATACCCACCTGATTCTTTTTGGTTCCCATCACGCCCCGGAAATTTTCCATTGGTGCCTTGTATTCCAAAACCAAATCCATAACCGGGCATCCGCATACCACCACCATATTCAATGTGATAACCCCTCGGAAAGTTTAGTTTTTTATTATCAAGCCACCACGGTGTGTATACATGCATACCACCAACACCATCTTCGTTGTAACGCTTTCTTCCGATAAGTTGAGGAATAATACCTCCCATGGATGAACCCGTGGAATCATGTAAATATTTACCCACGATACCACTACCATTAGCCAGTCCGTTGGGACTATGTGATGATTTCGAGTTGAGTAGTAGCCGAGCAGATTCGCATGCGCTTGCAGCTAAGATTACAATCTTGGCATTGACAGTATATTCTTGTAAATCGTCTTTATTCACAAACGAAACACCGGTTGCTTTACCTGCTGCGTTCGTAATTACTTCACGCGCCATAGCATTAGGAATAATATCTACATTACCGGTTTCAATAGCGGGCTTAACCAATACTGATGAAGAAGAGAAATCGCCATACACCGTACAACCTCGATTACATTGTGCACAGTAGAAACATTTTCCGCGCGTGTCATTAATTTTTTGCGTTAAGATAGAGAGTCGTGACGGGATAACAGGGATACCTATTTTTGCGGCACCTTCTTTTATAAATAATTCGTGTAATCTGGGTTTGGGTGGCGGAAGAAAAATACCATCAGGTTCATTTAAAATTCCTTCTGTCGAACCAAAAACACCAATGAGTTTATCAATTTTATCGTAGTACGGAGATACATCTTCATAACCAATAGGCCAGTTGTCTCCTAATCCATCAATACTTCTTCGCTTGAAATCGTTTGGCCCGAAGCGAAGCGAAATTCGACCCCAATGATTCGTACGACCGCCCACCATACGTGCACGAAACCAATCAAACGATGTATTATTTTTATGCGTGTAAGGTTCACCTTCAAGTTGCCAGCCACCATAGGCTGCATCAAAATCGCCAAAATCGCGGTAGGGAGTACTGGCACCTCTTCGAGGTGACTCCCATGGCCATTTAAGCTGTGTAACATTTTTGATGGGATCATATAATGGACCAGCTTCAAGCAGCACTACTTTAATACCGGCCTTTGCTAAAACATACGCGGCCATACCGCCTCCTGCACCGGAACCAACAATGGCCACATCATACGATTTGGGAGTTTTCTTTAATTGAAATTCAGACATGT
>CAYNKN010000385.1:0-3425 GCA_964397805.1 uncultured Chryseolinea sp.
GTCACCCGTTGCCTTCCAGATTATTTTTGCATATGTATCGCCAACTTCTAAAACCTTCAAATCAGTAATGGGAGCTGGTGCACCACCATCGGGTAACATGCATCCATAGAACACCACCTCAGCAACATTCGCGCTACCAGATTCTCTGATAAATCGAATATACTGTGAAACTTTATCGACCTGATGGTGATTCCAAGTTTGGTAATATTTTAAACTATCGATTAAAATTGTTGACCAGTTCCCTGGCATCCCAAGCTCTACCTTAAAAGCACCCTTGTTCTCAACGTCTCTCAAGTAAACAGATGAGATAAATGCTGGATTACCTAAATTTACATACGCACTAACCGGATAATCATTACTCCCCCATCCCGCAAACCACACGGTTGTTGGCTTTCCACCTTTACCGTCTCGTGGATCTCCGGATACTTCTGCTTCATCAAACAACATCTCTGCATTTCCCTTTCGACTTTCATTAGTAATCATGTCGGGTGTTATGTGTAATTTAGATACCACGCAAGGGCTAGTTAACGTAGTTATCTTTTGTGCCACACTCCCTGTTGTAACCAAAAACATGAACCAACATAAAATACCTACTCTACACATATAGAAGTGAAATGATGATGTAACGATAAACTTATACCTATTGAGGAATAGATGCAAACTATGAAATCATAATCGCGACTATTCTTTACCTAACTTAAAGAGACTGCGCTATGTTTTTCTCTCCTAGGTGTTGGGGATTAATTTTTAAAACATCATCGAATAAAATTGTAGTATTTTTGAAATAACACTTAATTACTATCTATGAACCCCGCCATTCATCAAGCTCACATCCAACAAGCCCTCCGCAGTAACGGAATCTTTGTTGAACTCACAGCAGAAGATTTTCAAAACCTAATGAATAGAAGTGAAGGACTTGTCGTTGTTCAAGCAACTGCTGGAATTTTTACAAAAAAATTAATTTACCTCACCTCATATAAAGGACTTGCCTTTTACTGCAAAACTAGAAATGAGCTTGTTGTGCCTAGCAAACATGAGCGGATTTTTGCTAAATCAGTATCGCTGCCCATCACATAGAATTGTTTAGAATCTTTTTGTCTAATAAGTCTGTCTTTCATAAGCTCGAGTGGCTATCAAAAACCAATATAGTTTCTATTGAAAGATGGAAGACTACCCCACCCGTAAAAAAACCAACGCGCAGTTTACATACTCTAATCGGATAACAATTATAGTATGGAATCATTAACTTTGAACATCCTGTAATAACGTAAGCTTTTAGTTGGACGTAGGCAGTAAAATTTTATCAAATTAAAACTTCAATTAACATTTAAGTATAAAATGAAGGTAACACCTGAACATAATGAACGAATGGCAAAAATGACCTTGGCTTCTGTCTTTCCTCATTACATTACTAAAGTAGAAAAGAAAGGCCGAACAAAGGAAGAATTGCATCAAGTCATAGAATGGCTTACTGGCTTTGACGAGAAAAAAGTAAAAGAACTTATTAACGAAAACGCAACATTTGAAGCATTTTTTAAGAAGGCTAACTTGAATCCAAACGCAAACCTTATAACAGGAGTAATTTGTGGCTATCGGATAGAGGAAATTGAAAATACACTGACAAAGCAAGTAAGGTATCTTGATAAATTGGTAGACGAATTAGCAAAAGGAAAAAAGATGGAAAAAATTTTAAGAACTCCATAAAGAACAAATAGTATGTAACAAAATAAGTTCAACAAATAGGAACTACAATTGCCAACGAGAAGCATCACATTCCGTCTCTTTCATTAAAAATCAAACATACCTAAATTGATAAAAACACTTTTAATTACCCCAGAAGGTTTAGAAAAGTTAAAAGCAGAGTTAGATCATCTGTGGCGCGTGGAACGGCCAGATACCACACAAAAAGTATCGTGGGCCGCAAGCCTAGGAGATCGATCTGAAAATGCAAACTATCATTACAATAAAAAACGCCTCCGCGAAATTGATAAGCGTATACTCTATTTACGAAAGTGTATAGATGATTTGAAAGTTGTGAATTACTCACCTTTTCAAGAAGGTAAAGTAATGTTTGGCGCGTGGGTAGAAATTAAAAACACTAAAGGCCACCAAATACGATTTCGCATAGTTGGTTATGATGAGATTTTTGATACCAAGGATTATATCTCGATAGACTCACCAATGGCAAGTGCGCTAATGAAAAAAGAAGTGGGTGATGAAGCCATAGTAAAAACAGGGGCAGGTGAGTTTGTTTGGCAGGTAACTAAAATTGAGTATCAGAAATAACTCTTGGTTTAAGGTCACTCCGTAAATTTCTTTAATACTTCGTGTTTTCTCGCTGCACAAACCTTGACAATTATACCGTTAAGTTATTTAGGATTTCTAGTCTGTAACCTTTACCATGTATGTTGGTTATACGAAGATCAGGATCAGTACTTAATTTTTTTCTAAGCTTGGATATAAACATATCTAGACTACGACCCGTGATAACTCCCTCATCGGTCCATACTTCCTGAATGAGTTCATCACGCAAAGTTAGTCGCCCAATGTTTCTATAGAGTAACATTAATATGCTACATTCCTTATCCGTCAATGAAATAACTTCTTCATCCATTCGTAAGCACTGATGGGTGGTATCAAATACAAATCGGCCTAAAACAAGAACCGACTTACTATCCACTTCAACAAGAGTATTTTGCTGCGCTAAAGGCTTTGACTTCGTTGACCTAAAATTTGCACCGAGTAGGATAAATGCCAATACCAATGGAATGCCACCGAGTAGGACAGTAATCGAAGCATATCGTGCAGTTGGGTCAGGAAAATCTGCAAAAGCAATCTCCACGTTATAGCAAGCTTTCGGTTGTGATCTACCACTACAAGGAATAATAATATTACTAGGAGGATTGATTTCAAAACCATAAACAATATAAGGTCTATTACAATCCTGAACGGTAACCGTGTAGTGAGATAACTCTGTTTCGATAAGAAACCGTTGAACAATTGCTACTAAAGTGTCTGGCTGAAACACAAACTCGTTTTCGAATTGAAGTAAAAACACACCATCAGATTTTTCGATAACCGGAGGAAGCACAGAAGTAAAGTCACCGGCTCGGAGAAGGAGGTCATGGCCGATTGCCCGCACCGCAATATTCACCCGTTTCGAAAGTACTTCCGACTTGTCAGGGACGAAAGCAGCCAGATAGAAAATCGCGCAAAGAAGAATAATCAATGCAGCGAGAAGTTTAAGCCAGAGGCTTTTGGATAACTTAATGAAATAATTTACATGCATTTACATTCTTTTTACAAACAGTTTACAATTGCCCACACCTTCGATGCGTACCTTTAGTAACGACAAACCAAAATAACTTTTTTGAATTAGGCGTTTGTTAAATACGCAAAATCTGCCTATATTCACAGGAAAGAGC
>CAYNKN010000386.1:0-3424 GCA_964397805.1 uncultured Chryseolinea sp.
TGGGAAATCGATGGACTACATACCGTATTTTTATCAGGGCTTGAAAATATTTTTCGAAATAACATTCGCGATGCTATTACACGATACTTTGAACTAACTCGCTTACTTATTGAAACTGACTGCCCGGATATAGTAGGCCATCTGGATAAAATTAAAATTCAGAATAAGGACAATATATTCTTTCGAGAAACGGATGCCTGGTACCAGCACGAAATAGATAAAACATTGGATTGTATTGCCAAGCATGGCGCACTCGTTGAAGTAAATACACGGGGTATCTATCAAAAAAAATCGACTACCACTTACCCCAGTCCGTGGATACTTGAACGGATGTACCAAAAAAACATTCCCATCACAGTAAGTTCTGATGCACACCATCCAAGTGATTTGATTCAGGAATTTCCGTCAACGATGTCTCTACTCCATCATATCGGTTTCAAAAAAATAACCATCTTGCACGAAGGACAATGGCAAGCTTGTTCGTATACACCACATGGCATCACTCTACCCTGAACATTTTATTACCCGCTGGCTTCGCGGCTCACATCCATTTTGGTTTACGCTTTATGCCTCACTTTCTGCCTTTTGTTTATATACCTGCGTGTATGCCTTCCGTAAAACTTTTGCTGCCGCAACTTTTGAAGGTATTGAGTATGCCGGATTTAGTTTTAAAGTATGGCTTGTAACGTTTCAAGTAATGGGATATGCGCTATCAAAATTTATTGGTATCAAAATCATCTCAGAACTTCAGGCACATAAACGCACGTTTGGTATTCTGTTAATGGTGTTTATTGCCGGCATATCGTGGTTGTTTTTTGGGCTCGTACCAGCACCTTATAATATTATTTTTCTATTTACCAACGGACTACCCTTAGGGATGGTATGGGGGATGGTATTTGGATACTTAGAAGGACGAAAAATGACAGAAGTATTAGGTGCAGCTTTATCAGTAAGCTTTATTTTTTCTGCCGGATTGTGTCGCTCAGCCGGAGCGTATATTATGCGCGATTGGCAAGTGTCAGAAACATGGATGCCTTTTGTGGCGAGTCTTGTTTTTACCATACCGCTTTTACTTTTTCTCTGGCTAATCGATAAAATTCCACCACCATCAGCTGAGGATGAAGCGCTTCGAACTAAACGTTTACCGATGGATAAACATGAGCGGAAAAAGTTTATTACAACGTTTCTTCCAGGTATTATTCTTTTTGTGTTAGCCTATATGTTACTCACTGCCTTCAGAGACTTTCGTGATAATTTTTCTGCCGAAGTATGGAAAACATTGGGGTATGGAAACTCACCCGGTATTTTTACGCAAACCGAAGTACCTGTTTCGTTTGCTGTACTTTTTATTATGGGAAGTATCATGTTGATCAAAAACAATAAGGTAGCGCTACTGATTAACCACTTGATCATTTTTATCGGCATGTTACTAATTGGGGCGAGTACCTTTTTATTTGAACAGAAATTAATTGAACCCACTACATGGATGATTTTAATTGGCCTCGGACTTTACCTTGGGTATGTTCCGTTCAATAGTATTTTTTTCGACAGACTCATTGCTGCCTTTAAATATGTAGGTACGGTTGGCTTTATTATGTATGTGGCCGATTCGTTCGGATACCTCGCCAGCGTCAGTGTGTTATTTTTTAAAGAGTTCGGTTATGCAGAAGTAAGTTGGCTGGACTTCTTTATTTCATCAGGTTACCTTATTGCTATTGTGGGAAGTATACTTATTGCAGGCTCAATGGTGTATTTTCATACGAAGCATAAACAGTGGTCGAAAACTAATTCGTAGCCAATGCCAAATCTATGTTTATAAGTCGGTTGTACTCTTGTACAATCATTACAGCATGGGCTGCATCATTGGGATTGAGTCGATTGCGTTGCACAAAATAACTGAGTCTTTGTCCGCTGGTTAGTAATAAATTTTTATACACTTCCTTTCTGAATTTTTTTAGTGATGTAAGATCGCCAGTATTTTCTGTATAATAAACATACGCTGTTGCATCATCGTTTACTTCTGACTGCGTATAAATTTTTCTTCGCAATACGCTTACCTCACCGGCTACAACCACCTCGTATAAGTAGTATGCCGTTTTAAAAGCGCTATTATCTTTAATTGATACAAACCTGCGATTAATGTTGGCATCGGCATCGTAAAAAAAGATCGAATGAATTTTATGTGCTGGATAAACCATGCGCGTACTTGCCGTTCGAAATACAATGACATCAAATGGCGCCTGTATAGAAATCTTTCCAGTGAGCACTTCCTGATTATGCAACACCACCGATCCATCAAACCACTCAACAGGTTTGGAAGCTAGCGCCATACAGTTGACGAATAGTAAACAACACAATATCGTTTTCACCTCATGTTAACTTTTAAGTAACATGAAGTTAACAATTAATTAATACTCAATCAACAACTGGACTAACAATCTGTAATACTTCATCCACAGTCTCTACCAAATGGGTATGCGTTTCCCGTTCTAATTCTTCTTTCGAAAAAGCTCCTGTAGTTACTCCGATTACATACCGACATCCCGCTGCACTGCCTTCTTGCAGATCAGAGGCCGTATCGCCTACTTTCGCCACGGTAGCGCTATCGGTAACCTGTGTAAGTTCCATCGCTTTATAAATCATATCCGGAAAAGGTCTACCCCTCAATACCTCATCACTGGTTACACTGGCATCAATCAAATTATCCTTCTGCCAACCTAATCGTTCTAATAACGCATCGGTAACCAAGCGATCGAAGCCCGTATCGACTGCAATTTTTAGTTTACTCTCTTTCAACTTTTTGAACAATTTACTCACCCCTTCTTTTTCACCTACCGAAGGATCTGTTTTATAAAATAAAATCATGTTCTGAACAAATTCTTTGTGAATTTCATCAATCCATACCTCATCGATTAAGCGATTTCCTGCATAATGATTCTCCAACAATTCGCGAATAGCAATTGGCTTAGGAATACCCATTACCGGATTGGCATCTGCCAACGAAATAGTAACACCATGCGCTGCAAGTGTTTGTTGTAATACCCGATGCACATCCTGATTATCTTTTACGGTAGTACCGGCTAAATCAAAAATAACTAAGACTATATTCATACTCTATTTTTTTCGAAAGGTATAACCCTTGTTACAAATACGATTCATTTCTATATAAAATTGATTTCATCATTCACCGCACAAAACTTAACGATGGAATAACATAGCACAATTATCTTCGCAAATACATTTAACGCCTTACATATAATCCCATTAATTGATGAGTAACTTGTCAACCAACCAACATATTGAAGAAGTATTTAATCTTTACGAGCAATTTGGAGATGCTGATTATATTGGAGAGCCTGTGTCGCAATTAGAACATATGTCGCAGGCAGCAGAACTCGCCATGCAAGAAGGGTTTGATGATGAA
>CAYNKN010000387.1:0-3419 GCA_964397805.1 uncultured Chryseolinea sp.
TTTTTCAAGAAGCAGATTATCGCGATAGCTGCCCGGCATCATCTATTATTCACTTGAAATTTCCACGCAAAGATGGCAAAGGTGATATTACGTTTACGTGGATGGATGGCGGATTACTACCTAAACGACCCGATGAATTATTGCCGGATGAAAACCTGGGGCATGGTGGTAACGGATACATCTTTGAAGGTACAAAAGGCAAACTCATGGCCAACTATCAAAACGAACCTGTGTTGTTACCTACCGCGCGCATGGCAGAAGTTACGTTACCAAAACCAACCATTGCACGCGTTCCAGGAGGCGAAGCAGGGCACTATACGCAATGGGTTGATGCCTGTATTGCCGGGTATGGAAAAATGAAACTTAGTTCTCCGTTTGAGTTTGCCGGGCCGTTTACCGAAGCAGTGCTCATGGGTAATTTAGCCATTCGAAGTTATGGTATGAAAGAAGGTCGGACTTATCCGGGTAGAAAGAAACTGCTTTGGGATGCAAAAAATATGAAGATCACCAACTTTGATGAAGCAAACCAATTTGTGAAACGCGAATACCGCGAAGGTTGGTCGTTGTAACGGGTAAGCAATCGATTAACACACAATTAAAAAAAAGAAAAAACCCCGAAGCTTAACACCTCGAGGCTTTCCAAACAACCCATTAGATTAAGATAGCCATTGAAGTAAGTGCTCCTGAAACTTTGAGGTTTGAAGCCTCAATCGCTTTTTGGTTTAACTCAAACTTCAATTTGTTATCTACTGTCTTGAAATTGATACCGCTACCTTTTTCACCTAAACCACTTTTGTCGGTAATAACGAGCGTACCCTTTCCTTTTATTTTATTGTTGATCGCATCAAAATCATTGCTCTTCGAATTATCAATAAATAACACGTGGCAATTAGAAACCTCAGCGGCAGAATTGAATTTTTTAATGACATAGGTTTTAGAACCACGTGGTTTTCCACCATACCAGCCATTTAATGTATTGTAAACATCACCATTACCTACTACACCAATTACAAACTCACCACCAGCGGTATGGTCAGGCCATTGTACATACTTGGTGAAATTGAATACCATCATCGAATAAATTTCATGTACTTGTCTTTCTTGCGCGAAAGCACTTCCACTCGATAAAAGAATTACGGCTAAAAGGATCTTCACTGTTTTCATGTCTTGTTTTGTTTTGGTTGTTTTTAATGATGCAAATGTAGGGGCATGCTTATTCACGGAAATCTTCATTGATGGAAGAACCTTATCGATGTAATATTTCTTAGGAGGAAGCGTAATGTTTCGCTATAAAGTACTGGCTAACAACTGTTTTTATTTTTCTTATAGTATTAAGAATTATTCAGTAGGTCGGATATTTATTTTACTAACCCACCTAATCGCGCATTAAAAATTTGTGCTTTTTATTTTCGGCAGAATAAATATCACCATTCTCAAAGTCATAAGACTGGCCGTCTGAATTTTACTATTTTTGCACTTTATTTTTATATCATGATCGCGGCAAACAATCTTTCTTTACAATTCGGCAAAAGAGTTCTCTTTGATGAGGTAAATATTAAGTTTTCGGCAGGAAACTGTTACGGTGTTATTGGTGCTAATGGTGCTGGCAAATCAACTTTCTTAAAAATACTAGCTGGTGAGGTTGATCCAACCCGTGGAAAAGTAAGTATCGAGCCCGGCAAACGGATGGCTGTGTTGCGTCAAAATCACTACGAGTTCGATGAAGTATCGGTGCTCGATACCGTATTAATGGGGCACCAACGCTTGTGGGCCATTATGAAGGAGAAAGATGCAATTTATGAAAAACCCGATTTCTCTGAAGCCGATGGTATTCGCTCTTCAGAGTTAGAAGGTGAATTTGCCGAAATGGACGGATGGAATGCGCAGTCTGATGCAGCCGCTCTATTAAGTGGTTTAGGTATTGCCGAAGACGACCACTATAAATTAGTGAAAGAACTAAGTGGCAATCAAAAAGTAAGAGTACTCCTAGCCCAAGCCATTTTTGGAAACCCCGACATCTTAATTTTAGATGAACCTACCAATGACTTGGATTTACAAACCATTACTTGGTTGGAAGATTTCCTTTTGGAATTTAAAAACACCGTAATTGTTGTTTCTCACGATAGACACTTTTTAGATACCGTTTGTACGCACATTGTCGATATTGATTTTAGTGCCATTCGCTTATATACAGGAAACTATACCTTTTGGTATCAGTCTAGCCAACTAGCGCTACAACAACGCTCTTCGGCTAATAAGAAGGCGGAAGAAAAGAAAAAGGAGTTGCAAGAGTTCATTGCCCGTTTTAGCGCAAACGCCTCCAAATCCAGACAAGCTACCAGTCGTAGAAAATTGCTGGAGAAAATTAATGTCGATGATATCCAACCTTCAACCCGTAGATATCCAGCTATTATCTTCCAGCAAAAACGAACAGCTGGCGATCAGATTCTGCAAATTGAAAACTTAAGCTGCTCGCAGCATGGTAGTTTACTTTTTAAGAACCTCGATCTGTTTGTTAACAAAGGCGATAAAATTGCCTTCTTAAGTAAAGAGAGCTTAGCCATTACTTCCCTCTTTCAAATTTTGGCGGGCGAACGTAAAGCAGATAGCGGAGAATTTAAGTTTGGCCAAACAATTACCACAGCCTACTTGCCGGTAAACAATGAGGAGTTCTTTCAGTCAAGTGATAATTTAATTGATTGGCTACGTCAGTTTGCTGAAGAAGAAAACAAAGACGAAGTATATGTGCGTGGCTTTTTAGGTAAGATGTTGTTCTCCGGTGAAGAAGTCTTTAAAAAATGTAATGTGCTTTCGGGTGGCGAGAAAGTGCGTTGTATGGTATCGCGTATGATGTTGGCCGGTGCAAACGTGTTAATCTTAGATGAGCCCACTAACCATCTCGACCTCGAATCGATTACGGCTTTTAACAATGCCTTAAAAGATTTTCCCGGAGCCGTACTTTTTACATCACACGATCATGAGTTTACCCAAACTGTGGCGAATCGTATTGTGGAGATTTCACCGAACGGATTCATCGATAAATTGATGACGTACGATGAATACATCTCCAGCGAAAAAGTAGCAGGTCAAAAAGAAATGCTCTACGCGTAACATTCACGAGATACAGTAACATAGTAAAAGGTATCGGGCAAAATACTTCTTGGGGATTGTCACCTCGAAAAGCCATTTGCTATTTTTCTTACTAGCATTCAATAAAAAATTACTTTCGTTCGACATACCAGAACGCACCCTCCTACTATGGCAAAAACAAAGGTTACCATATCACAAGTTTTTAAAACGATTATCTGGCCGAGAAAGAAACTTCTGTTTATAGGCCTTATCTTAATTGTTATCAGTCGTCTGTCGGGTTTAGTGGTGCCGGGAGCTACTAAGTACCTAATCGATGATGTGATCGCCAA
>CAYNKN010000388.1:0-3417 GCA_964397805.1 uncultured Chryseolinea sp.
CGTAGGATAGAATCGTATCATTTCTATTGGTATTCGAAACAAAACCAATGGTATCGGTAGGTATAGCGTAAGTGAGGTAGTCTGAAAAAGTAATGGTTGTGTCATAGTTGGTTGAAACAACTAATGCATCGAACAACCGAAGATTATCGGGTTGTGGTTCGCAAGCTGTTAAAAACAGAACGAGCGTAGGTAATAAAATTAAATACTTCCTCATATCAACTTTAAAACAAGGTGGTTAGTGATGTAGTCTTGAAAACGAAAATACCGTGCTAAAAATTGCAGCAGTCTACAAGTACAGACACGTGCTTATTGTAGTTGGTTTAAATGCGAATTATTTTTTAACCAATTTTTTATCTGTAGCACCGTATACCCATACTGGTATTAAATTCAACACTACCTACATTGAGGATATGAGTAATCCAATACCGAACAATACAACAAAAAGAAGGGTTGTTAAGGCCAATTGCTTTAAAAAAGGATCGAGTGCTGATGAGGGTTTGCGATAAACGGCCATCCCATTCTGAACTACTAAGGGAACAACTAATAAAAATAAAAACTGCCAAAGAGATTGAAACGAAACGAATGTATAAACCACACTGCATAGTACAGCTGCGATTAACAAAAGAGCATGGTAACGAACGGCCAACGTGCGGCCAATACGCACAGGAATAGAAAACTTTCCTGCTAGTTTATCCGAATCAATATCGCGGATATTATTAACGTTCAATACAGCCATTGAAAAAAATCCGCAGCTCAAGGCTGGCAATACTTCTGCAAGTCCAATACGTTTAGCAAACAAGTAATACGAACCCAGTACTCCGATCAATCCAAAAAACACCAACACCGATAGATCACCCAAACCAATGTATCCATACGGCTTTTTTCCAACTGTATACCCAATGGCTGCAAAAATGCTAAGTATACCAAGTACCAGAAAAAACACAATCGCATTCCAATCCGTACCAAATGCTATCCATAATAATGTTAAACCACTTCCTAAACTCAGCAATGAAAAAACAAGTATCGCTGTTCGCATCTGTTGCAAGCTAATGGCTCCACTTTGCACAGCTCGCGAAGGACCTTTACGCGCTTCGCTATCTGCACCGTGTATAGAATCTCCATAATCATTTGCCAGATTAGAAAGTATCTGTAAAAAAATGGTGGTTGTTACACATAACAAAAATATGTCCCACCGAAAGGCGCCAACTGAAGCAGCCAAAAAACCACCCATCCCAATGCACGATAGCGCTAAGGGCAAGGTGCGTAAACGAAATGCTTGTAGCCAAGCTTTACTCTTCATAACTAATGATTAGAAAAACGAATATACTGGAATGTATTGCGGCACGTCAAAAAAAATAAAGTAAAAATTATACTATGCTAGTTGTTGTATGGTGTATTGTTTGCCCTGAAAGTTGAAAGAGTCTCCTGCCTTTAAACCCAGTAAAGCTTTACCCATAGGCGAAGCGGTGCTTATTACATAGTACGTTTCGTCATCCATCGTAACAGCCCCTAAGCCCACTGCTAAAAAAAATTGTTGCGATTGTGTTTGGACTAAGCAACCTATGCGAACTGATGTATGAACATGGGTTAAGTCAAGCTGATTAATAATTTGCATTAACTTTAAAGACTCTGCTAATTGGCTAGCAGCTTTGTCGCGTTCGATCTGCATCATGGCACGACCTGTTTCGTATTTATCGCCCGCACTACTCTTGCCTTCCTCATTAGCCGCTTGCTGAGCATTGTTCATAGCTTGCTGACTGGACTCTATACGTTTACTAATTTCTTGACGACAATAGACAACAAGCTTATGCTTTAAGGCAAGAAAATCATTCTGACTCATTACTGCGTGATAGCATCTACAATAGACTTATCTAAAGGTGTAACTTTAGAAGGAAAAAATTGAACTGATGTTCCGTCTTTAGTAACCACATACTTACAAAAATTCCAAGAAGGTGCTTTACCTGTTTTGGCTTGCAACCATTTAAAGAGTGGATGTTGATCGCCACCTTTTACCGACAGCTTTTCGAATAGCTGAAAAGTTACACCGTAATTGCGTTCGCAAAATGCCGCAATGTCGTTGTTTGATCCGGGTTCTTGCCACAAAAAGTTATTAGCCGGAAAACCTAACACCACTACTTTGTCGCCATACTGCTGATGAAGTTTTTCTAAATCGGCATACTGTGGTGTGAACCCACACTTCGATGCCGTGTTTACAATCAATAAATTTTTTCCCTTGTAGTGTTCAAAGTCGATTTCCTGACCTTCTAGTGAATTGATCTTAAAATCATATACTGAACCTGTTACTTCTGCATATTTTTTTGCAGAAGAAATTTTTGTAGAAAGAAATGCGATGAGTCCCATAGTGATAACGACCACAAGGCCGGCTTTAACTAATTTCATATTTTACTAATTGAACTTTATAGACATCGTACTTCATTTGTACGATGCACATGTGCAACCTCCGTGAATGCGCACTTCGTACGACTAACCATATTCTTACCCACAAAAGTTTCGATAGCGCTGTATTATTTTGTCGCTAATGCATCAGTAATTTTTTTATCTAACGGATTAACATTAGAAGCAAAGAATGTTACAGAGCCATCGGGCTTTACTAAATACTTACAAAAATTCCAACCCGGTTCACTTCCCGACTTCTCTTTTAACCATGTATAAAGAGGGTGCTGATCGGCACCTTTCACCGAAACCTTCTCGAACATTTGAAACGTTACACCATAATTTTTTTCGCAGAATTCAGCTATCTGCAAATTTGTGCCCGGCTCTTGCGAGCCAAAATTATTAGCTGGAAAACCTAACACCGTAACCTTGTCGCCATACTGCTCCTGTAATTTTTGAAGGTCAGCATATTGTGGGGTGTATCCACATTTCGAAGCCACATTTACAATGAGTAGTGTTTTACCTTTGTAAACAGAGAAATCGATAAGTTGTCCATCAATGGAGTTTACTTTGAAATCGTAGATAGAGGGAGTTATCATCATTGCGCTTAGTAGTAAAAGTAGTATACTCGTCTTCATATTAAAATTGTTTTTAAGACCTTCGATCTGTTGAAATAATCAAGTGGCTGATGTACCTAAGTAACACTCATCAACCAACAATGTTTTGCATTACATGCGCTCCGGAACTGCTATCCCCAGCAACCGCATACTTTGTTTAATAGCCTCGGCAACCTTTTGAGATAGCGCTATTCTAAATTTAAGTTTAGCCGCATCGGCCTCACTAAAAATCGGAATGTTCTGATAAAACTGATTATACACCTTGGCCAAATCGTACGCATAGTTTGCCATAACCGCAGGCGAGTAATCATTGGCTGCTTCTTTCAATTTACTTTCTAAGGTACTCAACAAATAAAGTGCATCACGCTCCGGATTTTCCAGCGGTATAGTCGCTTGTAAATCGGTT
>CAYNKN010000389.1:0-3414 GCA_964397805.1 uncultured Chryseolinea sp.
TCTCTTTAAATACCGTAGCACATACGATTGGTGCAGCGGGCGTTGGTGCGCAGGCTACGATTGTTTTTGGAGAAGCTTCATTCGGAATAGTGTCGGCTGTGTTAACTATTTTAATTTTAGTGCTAACTGAAATAATACCAAAAACACTCGGTGCCAATTACAGTAAGGAGCTTGTCGGAATATCTAGCAAAATAATTAAGGGTATGATGTTCATTACGTATCCTTTGGTATTAACATCATCGGTATTAACTAAAATGTTGTCAAGAGATAAAAAGGAATTAACCACAAGCCGCGAAGAGATATCTGCGCTGGCAAGCATTGGCACACAGGAAGGAATTTTTGTTGATAAGGAAAATAAAATTATACAGAATCTTATTAAGCTAAAAAGTGTCAGCATTTCTGAAATTATGACTCCACGAGTAGTTGTGGTTATTGCGAATGAAGAAATGACGTTACAAGAGTTTCTTAAAAATAAAGATTTCTTACACTTTTCCAGGATTCCTGTTTATGAAGGAAACAGAGATAACATTACGGGTTATGTATTTAGAGAATTGGTTTTTGAAAAATTAGCAGAAGACCAGTTCGACTTAAAACTAAAAGATATAAAAAGAGATATTTTGACTTTTGGCGAATCGATTACCTTGTTTAATGCCTGGGATTTAATGTTATCGAAAAAGGAACATATTTCGTTGGTAACAGGCGAGTATGGCGGAATGGCTGGGATAGCTACGTTAGAAGATATTATTGAATCACTTCTTGGTTTTGAAATAGTAGATGAAAAAGATCGCGTAGAAGATATGCAACAATATGCGATGGAAAGGTGGCGAAGTAAACAAAAGAAATACGATTTGCTCTCGGGTGATAGTCCAGAAAAGAGCAACCAATAGTCAATATTTTATTTAGCAACTTATGAAGCAGATTCCCGCTATGGTTATACCTAACCTTTATTAGTAACGGAATACATGATATACACAATAGGTATTGCCATTACCTTTTTTCTTTCGTTAATTTTATTAACCAAGAAGGAAAAGAGTACAGCTGACAAAATACTAGCAACATGGTTGTGCGTTATCGCAGTGCATCTTACTTTATTTTATTTGATAATCACTCAAAAGCATATAGCGTTTCCGTATTTATTAGGGCTTGAAATTCCGGTGCCTTTGCTGCATGGCCCGCTTATTTTTCTCTATACTATTTCACTTACACAACCGAAATCGATTAATAGAAAATACCTTTTGCATTTTATTCCGTATTTCATAGGGCTACTGGCATTGGTACCTTTTCTACTATTGTCTTCCGCTGAAAAAATAAATGTGTACCTTCAAGAGGGTAGTAGCTACTCCACACTCATGGCTGTTTTCTTAGGGAGTATTATTATTTCAGGTATTATGTACAGCGTACTTTCTTTGCGCGCTTTATTACGATATCAAAAACTTATCGTTGAGGTATTTTCTTATACTGAAAAAATTAGCTTACGCTGGCTATACTTTCTCATTGTCGGTTTTTGCATAATTTGGGTAGTGGTGATTGTGGCTGATGATGAATACATTTTTTCAACAGTTGTTTTGTATGTTTTAATGATTGGGTATTATGGTATAAAGCAGGTTGGCATTTTTACAAATCAGATCGTTGGGACTAAATTTTCAAAAACGAAAGGTCCGGAAAGCAAGGATCTCCCTGTACTACCTGAGAAAGTTAAATATGAAAAATCTGAACTCACCGCTAGTCAATTGGAAGTAATACATGATTCACTGGTTCAAGTAATGAAAACCGAAAAGCTGTATCAAACACCCGAACTAACCTTAGCCGATGTAGCTAAGAAATTGGAAATCCATCCCAACATACTCTCCCAAGTGATTAATCGAATTGAACAGAAAAATTTTTTCGATTACATTAACGGACTGCGGGTGGCAGAATTTAAGACCCGTATAGCCCTACCTGAAAACTTGCAATTCACAATGCTTTCAATCGCTTTCGATTGTGGGTTCAATTCAAAAACATCATTCAATCGGAATTTTAAAAATGCTACAGGATTATCACCCACAGAATATCTAGACAAATCAGATATCCATCTAAAATAGAAGGTTCACTTTTCATTTTCTAGGTTCAAAACACCTAATGGCCTCATAATCATGACTGTAGATATGTAATTATTTTTCAATAAATAGGTTTCACCTTACACGGTGGAACGACTCATAGTATGAGTACCAGCATCTTTGCAGCAAATTTTAAATCTTACATTATGCAGCAGAGACTTCTCATTTATGTTATCGCCCTCATGGGTATATTTTTTAGTGGGTGCGAAAAGGAATTAAGTATTAATGAGCCTGGAAACTTGGTACCCAAAACAGTAGATCAAGATCCAACACAGCCATCCATATCAGTAAACGGAACTCAATTACATGCCGAAACTTTTGGTAATTCCGGCAATTCCATGATTATATTCTTACATGGTGGGCCTGGGTCGGATTATCAAAGTGCGCTTAATGTTAAACAGCTAGCAGAAGATGGTTACTATGTAATTTTCTATGATCAGCGAGGGACCGGTTTATCAAAAAGACACCCCAGAAATTTGTACTCGATACAATTGTACTTAGATGATCTATCAGCCATCATTGATTTTTACAGAACCTCACCCAATCAAAAGGTATTTCTGTTTGGGCATTCTTGGGGTGCGATGCTTGCGGCAGCTTACATCAACCTATATCCTAACCGAATTGATGGAGCCATATTTGCCGAGGCGGGTGGATTTAATAAACAATTATTAGATGAGTATGGAGAAACAAGCAGAAAGCTTAACCTCTTTTCCGAATACACCAACGATGTACTCTATTATGATCAGTTCTTAACCGGGCGTGAGAACGACCATGCCATTCTTGATTACAAGCTAAGCTTAGCTTCGAGTTTTTCATACGCCAAAGGAAATGATGAAGGTATCGAAGGGCCTTCGCCATTTTGGAGAAATGGAGCAGAGGTGTTAAAAGCCTTTATTGACATCGCTGAGAACGAGGGGTTTGACTTTACAACCAATCTGAATCAATACCCAAACCAAGTACTTTTTATCTATGGCGAAAATAATAAATCGTATGGATTGAGCTTTGCGCAAAAGGAAGCTCAATATTTTCCGAACACACAAATTTCTCAGGTTGATGACACCGGTCACGAAATGATTTATTTCAAATGGAACAATGTTTATCCGCTTGTTTTAACCTACTTAAATTCTTTAAACTAATTAAGCCATGAACAATATTAAATCAATACTAACCATAGTTATTTTGTTAGGATCTTCATTACCAGGTTTTGCACAAAGTATTAACTGGGCTAGCTTGAAAACTGAACAAAGGCATATAGCGAATATTCAAACCGGTTGGGATTATGGCCTTATATACGGAGTAGGATATAGCCATCAGTTAA
>CAYNKN010000390.1:0-3412 GCA_964397805.1 uncultured Chryseolinea sp.
AGCCTTTTTATTATTACTCTTCTAATAATACTTTCGTTTTTGGTAGCGAGATTAAAGCTATCTTTTGCTTATCAGGGATACCGCGTCGATTGAATGAGGTAAAAATAGGTGAGTACCTTGTATCGATGTCTGAAGATAAGTCTATTACGTTTTACCAAGATATTTTACGACTTCCTCCTGCTTGTTGCATAAGCATAAGCTTAAAAGGAATACAGATTCGTTCTTACTGGTCTTTAGATCCAGAGCGGGAGCTAAAATTGGGTTCCAATGAAGAATATGCAGAAGCTTTACGGGAAGTTTTTACAGAAGCTGTACGCTGTCGTTTACGTAGCGCTTTTCCTATAGGTTCTCATCTAAGCGGTGGGTTAGACTCTTCCTCAGTAACTTGCGTAGCACGAAATTTATTAGCTCAGCATGGTACTCATCAGTTACATACTTTCTCAAATGTCTTTGATGCTGTTCCTCAATGTGATGAGCGTCCTTTTATGAATGCTGTCATCGATCAAGGAGGTCTGAAACCACATTTTATAATTACCGACCAAACAGGTCCTTTATCAGATCTAGAAGATATTTTTCAGTATCAAGACCAAGTTTTCTTAGGTCCCAACCACTATCAGATTTGGATTGTAAATCGCGCTGCAAATAAAGAAGGAATTAGAATTCTTCTTGATGGTTTCGATGGTGATACTACTTTGTCACACGGTCATTATTACTTAGTGGAACTTGCACGTTCTGGTAATTGGGCAACTTTTGCTCGGGAGCTTAATCAGCTTGCTAGAAACCTTGATGGCTCGATACGATCTGGTTTAGAAAGTTATGGCTTTCCTTTCCTGGAGGAACTTTCACGGCAAGGAAAATGGCGAACTTTGGCAAAACAAACTGCTGAAATTTCCAAGTATTTCACTATTACACAAAAACATTTGTTCCTACAATATGGTCTGAAACCTTTAGTTCCATTATTCTTAAAACAGTTTCGGAGAAAATTGCTTGGACATGATGAGCCTATAGATAATAACTACTGGATTGTTAATAGCCAGTTTGAACAAGAAATTTCTTTAAAAAAACAGGTTCAAGCCATAGTTGCTTTAAAAAATAGTCAAAAAGTTACTGAAAGGAAAGCTCATTTACAAGCTATTAACTATGGTTTGATTACCTCGTTGATGGAAACTGTAGACAATTATGCATCTGCATTCAACATTGAAGCTCGCCATCCATTTATGGATAAACGATTATTAGAGTTTTGTTTGTCTCTTCCCTCAGAACAAAAACTTTCTCAAGGATGGACACGTCTGATAATGCGCCGTGCTATGACAAATATACTCCCTCAAAAAGTTCAGTGGCGTGCGAAAAAAACAAATTTGTCTCCTAGCTTTTTATATAGTTTGCTTAATGTCAATCGCAAGATTTTAGATGAAATAATGCAAACTAATCTAAATAATATTCAAGCTTATGTAGATACAAGTAGTGTATGTAAAGCTTGTAAAAGTTTGCCATTAGCTGATGAGATTCAATTTGATACCAAAGAAAATTCTGTAGCTTTAGAGATTTTCAAAGTAGTAGCATTAAGTTTATGGTTGCGAAGTGCAAAGCTACAGGGGTGAAACATATTTACATGAACCGACCATACATAAATAAGTGTTTTTAATTATCGTTATTGTTTTTTTAATTTGATGTTTTCTAAATTGACTATATGATGCACAATTTAGTGCGCTTAAAACCTATTACTTCAAATGGAGAAATCAAAAATGAAAAAGTCCTACTATGCACCTATTTTAGTTGCTTTTGGAACTGTAAATACTATGACCAAAGCTACACAAGATAGCCAAGCCAGTGACCAATTTATCGGTATCAATCTTGGTCTAAACAACGTAGGTTCACTGGACATTTGTGTTACCAAAAATGGTACAACTTGTAAATAGCTTTATAAATACAAGTAGATAAACTTGTATTTATAAATAATTATATTTAGGAATACTATTAATTAATATATTTTAATTAGTAATATTTCTAAACTAATTTTCCCGAAAGCATATTGATAGAGATGCGCTACGGCGCGTCTCTATTAACACAAACATTAATGTCTTTCAAAATATAATTGATAGACCATCAACTGGTAATAGTATTCTGTAAGGATTCTAAAAAAAATGGTGTTTTATTCTGCTTATAATCTTAATATTAATTCTGAACTAACTTTTCCAGAATTATTAATTCCTCTAAACTCAATAGAATTAATAAATAAACCTGCTGATATAACTATTCATATCCGTGAAATTTCTGAATTAGATATTAATAAAGCTAATAGCAAAAACCACTTAATTGGGTTTATAGATGAAGGAGATATATGCAAGTTTTTGGCAGATTCAGGAAGTAGATTGATAGTGCAGCCTGCTTCAGGAGTTACAGAAGATATCCTTCGTCCTTATATTTTAGGTCCCATATTTTCTATTTTACTTCGCCAAAGAGGTCTACTTGTTCTTCATGGTAGTAGTGTTGCTATTAATAATGAAGCTGTAGCATTTTTAGGACATTCAGGATGGGGTAAGTCAACTCTGGCAAATGCTTTCTATAAGCAAGGGTATAATTTACTTACTGATGATGTCATGGCAGTGAAAGTTGAAGGCAGCTATCCTGTTACTTTCCCAGCATATCCCTACGTCAGATTGTTGCCAGATTCTGCGGCTTCTCTAGGGTATGATTTTCAAAAATTAGCTTTTATTCATAATCTTGCACCAAAACGAAATAATCGTCTTACCGAAGGATTTCAGCAAATACCGCTTCCACTTAAACAGATTTACGTATTGGAAAATATTGCACGTTCTGAAAATCAAATAGAGCCAATTCAATCTGGAGAGGCTTTTACAGAGCTAATACGTCATTCACGAGTAAGTAACGTATTAACAGATAGAGAATTTGTTAGTTCTCATCTACACCATTGTGTAGAAATTGTAAAAAAAGTACCTATTTTTCGCTTAAAAAGAAAGCGTTCGCTATCTAAAATTTCTGAAATAGTAGACCTTGTTATAGAAAATGCTACTAATAGTGCAACCTTACAACCACATATCTAAGATGGGTAATTCTAAAGTAGATAAAACCTATCATATTGACTTTGGTTAAAGTAAACCAGAATTTTTTGATTTTGTAAAAATTATAAGTTTCACACTACGGTGCGGATACAAACATAGATATTTATCGGTTGTATCATTAGCAAATTAATAACCATAAGTTTAAATGGTTATATGCGGTATAAAATTACGAATCATAAATTTATAAAACTAACAATTACATCAATGAAAACTTTATCCAAACTAGATACCAAAAACCAAATAATCAATACTCACCCCGAAATAGAATTACTTTTATCTTGCCTCAACCCCGATATCAATGATGCCATTACCGAACACATCAAAACTTT
>CAYNKN010000391.1:0-1020 GCA_964397805.1 uncultured Chryseolinea sp.
ATGGACCTACTTTTGGTAGCGGCCTGGCTCCATGATGTTGGCTATGAAAAAGGTGCACAACACCACGAGCAAGCTTCGGCCGATCGGGCAAAAGAACTACTTACTACACTGGGCGCTTCGTATCAGCAAATCGGAATTGTGGTAGAGGTTATACGCAGCACTCAAATTCCTCAGCAACCAAAAAGTATGTTGGGCAAGGTCCTGTGTGATGCCGATTTGTATCACTTGGGTACCGATCGGATGGAAGGATACGCTGCTAAACTTCGTGAAGAGTTACAATCGGTTAATAAAGTAACTATGAGTGACGAGGAATGGGCGCTTTCGAACCTCACCTTTCTAGAAACGCACACCTACCATACACCTTATGGACAAACTGTGCTGGATCGTGGTAAGCAAAAGAATATCAAACGGTTAAAGAAAAAAATCAATCCTGAATTCAGCGAAAAAAAATACAAGAAACTAGAAGAAGATTACATCCGGTTACAAACACGTTTCGAAAAAGAACGCATTTTAAAACCCGACCGCGGTATTGAAACGATGTTTCGAACCACATCGCATAACCACTTAATGTTAAGTCAGATGGTTGATAACAAGGCAAACATCCTCATCACCATCAATTCCATTATTCTATCAGTAGTGGTATCGGTACTTATTCGAAAACTGGAAGAAAACCCCTACCTCACCTTGCCTACCATTCTTTTAGTGGCCGTTTGTCTATCGACCATGGTGTTCTCCATTTTAGCTACACGTCCTAACATTTCATCGGGCAAGTTTACCCGTGACGATATCGCTCAAAAGCGCACCAACCTATTGTTCTTCGGAAATTTTCATGCCATGCAGGTAGATGAATATGAGTGGAGCATGAAAGAAATGATGAAAGACAGCGACTACCTGTATGGTAGCTTGATTAAAGATATCTACTACCTCGGTAAAGTGTTGGGTAAAAAGTATCGGTCTCTACGTGTAGCCTACAACATTTTTATGTTCGGGTTTGTGGCTGCCGTGCTCTCTTTTATTGTG
>CAYNKN010000391.1:1030-3382 GCA_964397805.1 uncultured Chryseolinea sp.
ACGGTAGAAACAAAACTCATTATGATTTCCATAGTGCTGATTGTTAATTGAAGCTCAAAGAAAGGTATTCGGAATAAACAACATAGTATTCAGCTGTTTAGACGTCATTACCTACGGTGTTTAATCAAATATTTACTTTGAATGGATTTGTTAAAAGAGATTCTTCGAGAACATTCAAAAAGGCAAGCCAATCGTATCGTGCGATATGTGGGAAGTGACCCGAAGCGCTATAGTGAACTCATTGATGTTTACGTAAAGGGACCTTACCGAGTAACTCAACGAGCCGCCTGGCCGCTAGGCCTGTGTGCTGAAAAACATCCTATACTCGTGTTACCTCACTTAAAGCGTTTACTTCATGTTCTCCAACTTCCCAACATACCCGATGCGGTTAAAAGAAATACGATGCGATTACTGCAGTTTGTACCCATCCCCAAGCGGTATTATGGTGAAGTGATTGATTACTGCTTTACCTACCTTCAAGACAAAAGTGAGACTATTGCCGTCCGGGTATTTTCTATGATTGTACTCAGTAACCTGATAAAAAATGAACCCGAATTATCGAATGAATTAAAAATCATTCTAGAAGATGAACTCCCGTATGCCTCTCCCGGGTTTTCGTCCAGAGCAAAAAAAATACTAAAACTATTGGTGCAGAAACCGAAATCATAAGTAACGCCAAATATTCTGCCAACACACCGGTAAAACCTGTAGAAACATTTTTGGCCGTATGGTTAACCTTTAGCAATTAACCGGTGGCATAGACATAAAAAAAGCCAAGTTTAAAACCTGGCTTTTCCTTGATAAAGATGTTGAATATTAGTTGGCTAACCTTACGTCAACCGCATTCAGACCTTTTTTACCTTCTTTTACGTCAAACGTAACGGCATCATTCTCGTGGATCATGTCTACCAATAATCCTGAAATGTGCACGAAATACTCTTGACCTGTGCTGGTTTCTTTAATAAAACCGAATCCTTTTGATTCATTAAAGAATTTTACTGTTCCTTCTTTCATTGTAATGTTATTAAATAATGATGCAAATATAGAAGAATAATTGTTATGTGGCACGTTGAATGAATTGTACTGTGTTTATGTTACCAATCGCAACTAAATTAGGGCCATCACGTATTGCCTGTAGATTAACTTTTTAAGCTATTAACTATAATCATACTCAGCCCAGGCTACTCATTTTGCCCCGATCATTTTTTACCAAACAACAACTGGATAGCTGATCAGAATCCTTTATTAATGAATGGCTTTTACAGAAAGTCAGTAGAAACTATGGAATGGAAAACACTATACATTAGCGGAAAGACAGGCTTTGAAAACGCACTACCTCGTGCTCTCCAAGATGCTGATGTAAATTATATACGAGGAGCAGTGAGCGAAAAACGACTTGCACTCTATTGGATTGATGAAAAAACAACCTTACGGGATTTTAAAAAAGCTATTAGTGCGAAAACAATCTTTAAGTATCGCATGCACTTTTACGACAGCTTGGAAGACTTTATTGAATCTCGCCACAACAAAAGGAGAAGCTTTAGCGATAGTATCACTGCCTTCTGGCAATGATATGCCTTTTACTTTTACTTAAGTGAGAGTCGGTAACGATTATCAGCCGTGCGTTGGATAACATCCAAGCCCAATTTTTTCTTCAGGTTCTGGAGGTATACTTCAATGGAGGTATCGAATAAGTAAATCTCCGAACCCCAAATATTGGTGAGCAAATTTTCCTGTGTAATTATTTTGCGTGGATTTTGAGCAAAGAAGAAAAGTAGTTCAAACTCCGGTTTGCTCAGCACAATTTCAGTATTGCCAATTTTTACAGAATTCGATTTTCTTTTGATTTTCAGGTTCCCGATTTTTAGTTCGATAATACTTTTCCGTATTACAAAACGTCTTTTTAGTACAGTGCTAACCTTATGGGTAAGTGCCCGAAGTCCTACGATTTTTTCAATGTAATCATCCCCCCCTGTATCAAGCGCTGCCTGCTGGTAGTAGCTTTCTGATTTTGCGGTTAAAAAGAAAATGTAGGTTTCCTCAAAGCGTTTAATGCTACGCAACTCCCGGCATACTTCTATGCCATTGGGATGCGGCATCATAATATCAAGAATGATTAAGTCGGGTAAAAAGCTCTTGGCAACTGGCACAGCCGCTCGACTATCGTTTAGGGTTTTAACATTGAAACCTTCGCGCACAAGATTATATTCCAGAAGCTCAAGAATATCCCGATCATCATCCACCACCAAAATCCGGAAAGGTTTTTTCTCCCCCATAAGCTATATGGTTCGAAAAATACAACCCTACTGTTACCTTATTTTTATAATCGGATTATGTATTGATGAAGAAAAG
>CAYNKN010000392.1:0-3380 GCA_964397805.1 uncultured Chryseolinea sp.
AGAACTAACTACTTCTCCTTCATTTAGCTTTCGTGACGTAGTACCCAATACAAGCTGTGCACCGCCTTTCAATGGAAGCGCCAAGCTGGATATTTCCGGAACGCCAGGACCTTATACCGTATCCTGGACAGACGGCAACCAAGTAGTATCAACTAACCAAAACCCTGCAAACCTCAATAGCGGGGTTTTTGGTTTTATAATCACCGACACACAAACATTGTGTAAAACAGTAGTGAGCCACTTTAACATTGATGCGTTGGTGATTAACGATCAATCCATCCCAACACTTTCGATTGGTTCATCCGCCATTGTTAACAATACGAGTTGTACTGAAAATACGGGAGCGATAACACTCACCTATACCGATCCTACCACGCCACATACGTTTAGCTGGCGCGGACCGAATAACTTTAAATCTGATACGAAGGATTTATCCGGGCTGGCATCAGGTATTTACTTCCTTACGTATGAAGCCGCGTGTAATACATCGCCTACATTTTCTACATCGATCGTAAATGCGAATGGCCCGTTGGTTCAGTTGAACATGCAAGAAATTGTTACTGATCGGGAATATAATCTTAACGCAGCTGGGATATCCATAGTTGAGCAGCCTGCAAGTAAAGCAATTGCTTCGCTGGAGAATAACTTACTGACAATCGACTATCGTGGCATGAACTTCAGCGGAACCGACCACCTTCGAATAAGAGCCTGTGATGTGTTAGGTGCATGTACAGAACAAGCATTGACCGTTGATGTGTCTATAATAGGTAAATCATCGGTTGAAGATATTATCGTTTACAATGCTGTAGCACCCAAAAGTACAGGGGATAACAAATACCTTCGGATTGCTAACCTACCCAGTAAAAATAAAGTAAGTGTTTTCAATCGCTGGGGCGATGTTGTTTTTAATATGTTGGAATACAACGATACTAATCCGAGCAAACGTTTCGATGGATATAACGCTAATGGTCAAGAACTACCTACCGGTACCTATTATTATAAAATTGAATTTGATGACGGACGCCCGGCATTAACCGGATACCTAGCATTAAAGCAATAAAGAGTATATGAGTATCCATACGTCCCCTAAAAAATCAAAACATCGTATATGAAAATACCTCTACTGCTGCTCTTATTTTGCTGCATTACCTCTACCCTATTCTCACAAGAAGATCCCCTTTACGCTCAATACATTAACAATCCGTTTGTTATTAATCCTGCCTATGCCGGATTAAACAAAAACTTTAATGCCTCGGCTACTTATAGAAAGCAATGGACAGGTTATGAAGGTAGCCCCATAACCTCCGGATTTAATGCACATACATCGCTCGTTAATAATAAAGTTGGCTTGGGATTATTACTCACCAATAATAAAGCCGGTAACACGCACACCACCGAAACTTCGGCTGCTTATGCGTATCATGTCAACTTGGGAAATCAATATCTATCGTTTGGTTTACAGGCAGGTGTGATCAATTTTAGGAATGCTAACAATGAGTTAAATCCTTTTGACCCTACAGACCCAGCTTTTAATGGTGACTTAAACATCACCAAGCCAACTGTAGGAGCTGGATTGATATTACACAATGAGCGATTCTTTGTTGGGCTTTCTGCTCCACGCATGTTACGCTCTTCGGCCACATTAATCGATCAGATTTCAACCGAGTTATACAGTCAGCATTACTATGCCACCGGTGCCTATGTGTTTTACCTCAATGAACGCATCCGACTAAAGCCATCGGTTTTGGTGAAGTATGTTAGTGGTGCTCCCCTTTCGGTCGATTACAATATGGCTGTTACTCTCGATGAGAAGTACACTTTAGGTGCATACACCCGTAACTTAAACACCTATGGTTTATTAACACAACTTAGATTTGCCGAAGCATATCGGTTTATTTATGCGTTTGAAATTCCCACTAATCAATCGGTAGGTAATCAGTTTAATACCCATGAGATTACCATAGGAATTAATCTTGCCCTATTCCGCTTTCAAGACAGCACCATCACTAATTTTTAAAATCACACAACTACAGTTTAGTTTTAAACTCAGTTCTTATTACCTCATAAACCTTTTCACACTTCCACTGTTTATCTTTACGAATATGAAAGTAAAGGTATCCCGAAAGGAACATTTTAATGCTGCCCATCGATTATTTAACCCAAGTTGGTCGGATGAAAAGAACACACAAGTTTTCGGAAAATGTAACAATCCGAACTACCATGGCCATAACTATGAAGTAATTGTTAGTGTTATTGGCGAGCCTAACCCGGAAACGGGATACGTATTTGATATGAAAGTGCTCAGCGATCTTATTCGCGACCATGTTTTAGTTAACTTCGACCACAGAAATCTTAACCTCGACACGCCTTATTTTAAAGACCTTAACCCTACTGCCGAAAACATCGCTGTGGTGATTTGGAGGATATTGCGACAACATATTGACTCAAGCTTAGAACTGAAAATTACACTTTATGAGACAGAAAGAAATTTCGTTGAATATCCGGCCACTTAATCCGTTGGATGACGACATTGATGACGATCACGTTGCCTCTTCGGCAGATACCCCTATGCGTGCCGATGCATTCGATTTGAGCGATGACGAAAAGATTGATAAAATTGAAGGTCATTTTAGGGAGATCATGAACATTCTTGGTCTCGACTTAACGGATGACAGCTTGAGCGGAACTCCGAAGCGTGTCGCTAAAATGTATGTTAAAGAAGTCTTTAGCGGATTGAATCCTAAAAACAGGCCGCATGCCAGACTCTTTGATAACAAGTACAATTACGACCAAATGCTGGTTGAGAAAGACATTACCTTTTATTCCCACTGCGAACATCACTTTGTGCCAATCATTGGCCATGCCCATGTGGCTTGCATCTCTAGCGGAAAGGTGATAGGTCTGTCAAAAATAAACCGAATCGTACAGCACTTTTGCAAGCGTCCGCAAGTGCAAGAGCGTCTTACCGTACAGATAGCCAATGAGCTGAAAACAATGCTGCAAACTGATGATGTTGCTGTAATCATTGATGCGCGCCACATGTGTGTTTCGATGCGCGGTGTCGAAGACCGAGAAAGCAGCACGGTGACAAGCAGCTATCATGGCCGCTTTGCTGAGGAAAATGTGAGGAATGAATTTTTTAAATACCTGAATTAAATGATTGGAAAGCTATTTGGTAAAACTTCTCCCAAAGAGAAATTACAGAAAAAATACGAGCAATTGCTCAAGGAATCCTTCGAACTTTCACACAGTAACAGGGCAAAGTCTGACAACCTGAGAGCTGAGGCAGAGGAGGTTATGAAACAAATCGAATCTCTATAGTTCATGACCAAGCAATATCTCATTATTGGAGGAAGCACGGGCATAGGTAAAGTCCTTAC
>CAYNKN010000393.1:0-1796 GCA_964397805.1 uncultured Chryseolinea sp.
AACTGTTCGTCCAGTTTATCTTTCGGTATGCGCTGCCAGCCTGTTGGTTTTCGCTGCACCAATACCTGATATGAATTAAAGTGCGTTTTCGTAAAGGCTATAAATTTTTTCCGCTCGCGATTTATTGTTAGCGGAAAAGCCAACACATCTCCTTCGCCAGAATTTAATTGACTTATTGCATTGGCGATACCCGTTGTAATTTTGATTTTAAGCTTTACGTTGAGGTGTTTGGCTAGCGATTCGAGTAGTTCATACTCATAGCCCATCGGGCGGCCTTTGTAAATAAAAAAACTCACCGAGTTATTGTCGACCAATGCTGTAAAGTAGCCACGATTTACAATGGCATCTATATCAAAATTTACTTCGGGAGGGGAAAGGAAATCTTCCTGCGAGGGAGCATAGCAGGAGAAGCAAACCACCAAAAGTACACTGGTGGCCACAAAATAGCGGAAAAGAACCAACATAGAAGGTTGAAAGTAGGGATTCTGGGGGGAAATAAAAACAGTGCTCTACTAGTTCAACTAGCGCAACCACAAATGCTGTAAAACAAAGAGGCCACCTTAAAGTAAGGTGGCCTCTTAAAAAAATCTTAATCGAACTAGTTAAAAATATATCTGATACCTACTTGACCAACCCAACGCGAGCCTCCGATAGGGCTATCAGAAATTGTCCAAGGCTCGTTGTCTCTTACAGGGTCAAAAGAAAACACAGGTTGATTATTTGTTAAAGCACCTTGGTTAGTTAACCGAAGAACTTGAAAGGTGTTATCAAAATATGAATTACCCCAAGTATATCTGCGACCCCAATCTTTATTCAACATATTGCCGATATTAAAAATATCGATAGATAATTGAAGGGTATTTCTATTCTTACCAATGTTGGTAAATATATCCTGAATGATCTTAACATCAAATTGATGAGTAAAAGGTGAGCGCGCACCATTTCTTTCCGCATACTGTCCTCTGCGGTCATTAAGATATTCTTGACTATTGATGAAGGCTTCAAATTCTTCGGCCTGTTGAGCTGCTGATATAGCTACACCACCCCTCATGTATCCTTCTAAAAATTGAATTTGGTTAGCATCTGTAGCATCAGTAGGGATATAGATCAAATCTGTATTCTGACCTCCAGAAATATCTTCTCTATTTAAATCGCCATTATACACATAACTGAATGGTACACCAGATTGGCCAGAGTAGAAAATTGATATAGTAGTTGCTAAATGACCTAAATATTCCTTTCTATAAGAAGCTGATCCAACTATTCTGCTTCCAGAGTTAAAAGGAGAATTAGTTAAGGGTGCATTGTTAATACCATTTACGTTCGGTAATGGTCTCCAATTACTATGATTTTGTGAAGAAGTTCCTGGATATACATCTTCTGAACGCGTGTAAGAATAAGCAATTGAACCATAAAAGCCGTTATCAAAAGGCTTTTGAATCTGCACTGTTCCGCTGTAGGCATAACCTTTATTGAAATTATCAATATAAATTACTTCATTATAATTTTGAAGTATTCTCTTTTCAGCAGTTACGTTGGACCATAGTGGTCTTCTATCGGCTCCTGCTGCCAGAGTTCCTTGCGGTTCTACAAGATTAATTTGACGAAAGCGAAAACTCTGAAGGTTTTTAGAATACATACCCTCAACAGTTCCTATCAAGCCTAGTGGCAATTTCACATCAAGCCCTAAATTAGTTCTAAAAATCTGAGGAAGTTTGAAATTAGGATCAACAACAGTCATTCTGCCTCCAGGACCTTGACCTCCAACATTTTTTTCTTGATCAAATGGATTCGGA
>CAYNKN010000393.1:1806-3380 GCA_964397805.1 uncultured Chryseolinea sp.
ATTAAACGGTATGGTTGCCGGACCGTTATTAGTTCCAGCCTGATTTATGTTTAACAACACACCACTTTGTGTAAAGGCACCACCCATCCACACGAATGGAAATCTACTAGTAAATACACCTGTTCCTCCTCTTAACTGAGTTGACTTGTCCCCTTTAACATCCCAGTTGAAACCAACTCGTGGAGAAAACATTAAAGCTGGATCTGGCAACTTATTGTTTTGAACACCATACTCTTGCGCTAAGATTGAATTATTGAAGTCTGAATTTTCACGAGGGTTGTCTAGATAAATTGGAACGTCTAAACGAATGCCACCTGTTAATTTAAAGTTATCATTTACTTGGATTTCATCCTGAACGTAAACACCAACTTGCATAGAACTAAATTCGGCACCCTCTCTAGGATTATCAGTTATAGAATATTGATGAGAAAATCTACTTGCATTTCCAGCTTCAAAATTTTCTAAGCTACTGAATTGATAAACTCCATAATTCTCACCGATGAATGCATTGAAAATTTTGTAAAATTCATTATGTGTTCCAACGGTAATTGTATTCTTTCCCTTATACAAGGTTAAGTTATCTGTGATTGTGAATACATCTTGGTTAAGCTGATTAACTGTAGAAAAAGCTTCTGTACCGAAGTTTATTGAGCGAGCAGAACCAATGTTTATAGTACCTCTAGGGAATGGAGCCCCAGGAGCTGATCTTGGTTCTCTAAGTCTTGTATAACCAATTAACAAATTATTTGAAAGTGTATTGCTAAATCTGCTATTGACTTCAAGTACGGATGAGTGTGTAGGGCTTTCTCTTAAAATACCACCATTAGAAAAAGTAAGTGCCCTTTGACCTCTGCTAAGTTGCACGGCCGAACCTTTTGTGTAGCTATGACGCAACGTAAGCGTGTGAATCCTTGAAATATTCCAATCTAAACGACCAAATATTTTTTCTGACTGATTAGTCTCTTCCTGCTCACGCCATGATCCTGGATTATAATTGTAAGAGAGTAAAGCCGCCTCAACTCGTTGCGCTTCATCAGCTGTTATCTCTGATAGTGGCGTACCTGGTTGAAACCCTAAAGGCGTAGTGGCATCTGTAATTTCCACATTCAAGAAATAAAATAATTTATCCTTTATAATGGGTCCGCCAATACGAATACCAGATTGTCTCTCGCTAAAATCATTTAACCTTACACGCTCAAAATTAGGATCGTTAGTAGGTGTTTTTCCGGCTAAATTCTGATTTCTGAAGTAGTGGTAAACGGATCCGGAGATTTCATTAGTACCACTTCTAGTAATAGCACTAATACCTCCACCAGCAAACCCACCTAAACGAACATCATAAGGTGCTAACACCACTTGAAATTCTTGAATAGCATCTAAACTTATTGGGGATGTACCTGTCTGACCACCATTTGTTCCCGATGCAGACAATCCAAAAACATCATTACTAACTGCTCCATCAATGGTCACTTGGTTAAACCTGTTATTCATACCACCAATCGAGATGGAAGAACCTTTAACATCAGCAAGAGGGGTTAATCTTGTAAAATCATTGAACGACCTTGAAATAGTTG
>CAYNKN010000394.1:0-3371 GCA_964397805.1 uncultured Chryseolinea sp.
GTCATAAGACAACAGATTTACAGTCTGTCCCAGTTGGCCGCTTTGGTATTCCCCCGACAAAATATTTTAAAGAACGAATAAGAAGCCCCTTTCGGGGCTTCTTAAAAAAGAGAGTGCAAAATTATACGCTTTTATACTTTTTCAAAACTTATAATCAGATTTTCACAGAATAATAAATAAAGTGCACATCGGAGGGTGTCAGGCTACATGGCAATGATCTCTGTAATTACTCCTTCGCCAAATTCTTTACGAAACAATTCTAAAACCTGTGTTTTGTGCAACGAGAAATCATGTCGCATAGTGGGTGAATCAAACTCAACAAAGAGAACCTTATTCTTTATATAGATTTTTTTTGTTCGCTTCGCAATGGGTTTACCAACCAAACGCTCCCAAGAACCAATTAAATTTGCTTCATCAAACTTGGCTGTTAATCTATAGGAGTTGAGCAACTCACGAATAGCTTGACCTACAGACTGAAACTCGTTTTTGTGTTGATTACTCATACGGGCTAATTAATCCATCTTCAATACGATAAACCGAGGCTTTTAAGCTTACCTGTTCCAACAACTTATTGGTACGATCCGGACGGGCATCGGTAATAAACAACTGACCCAAATTCGATTTAATAAGTTCAAGCAAACGGGAAATCCGGTAATCATCTAATTTATCAAAAATATCATCTAATAATAGAATCGGTTTAAAACCCTTATAATTTTCCATGATCTCATACTGAGCCAGCTTGAGGGCAATGACAAATGATTTTTGTTGCCCCTGCGAACCTAATCGCTTTAAATCGCCCTCGCCCAGCGAAAACTGGTAATCATCGCGATGAATGCCAAAACTTGTCCGTTGCAGAAATATATCTTTTTGTCGCGACTCTTGTAAACCAACTAAAAATCCCCTATCCCATAATGTAGAGTTATATTGAATGGATGTAGACTCTGCTTCTTGAACAATAAACTGGAAATACCGATGAAACACCGGGTTAAACTCAATGATAAACTCCGATCTCCTTTTATAAAGGTATTCTCCGAAGTTTACCAGCATATGATCGTACGAATCTAACGCAAGTTCATCAACCTTACCCTTCTCTTGAAACATTCGTAACAGGCTGTTTCGCTGTTTTAGGATATGGTTATACTGGATTAGACTTTCTAAGTAAGTAGTATCTAGCTGTGAGATAATACTATCAAAAAATTTTCGTCTGGCCTCACCACCTTCTTTTACCAAATCAACATCATCGGGTGCTATTAGCACTACCGGGTACTTGCCAATATGCTCACTAAGCTTACTGTAATCTTGTTGGTTTTCGCGAAATATTTTTTTTGTTCCTGTCTGCATAGCACTAGCCACCTCGGCTAATGCTTCCCCCATTCTATACTTTCCCTTTACCAAAAAATTTCCCTGACCATGCCGGATGCACTGAAGATCAGACGTAGTAAAGGCGCTTTTGGTAAAAGAGAGGTAATATATGGCATCTAACACATTCGTTTTTCCACTGCCATTTTTACCAACCAACACGTTGATGCGCGAAGTAAACACCAGGTTTGCCTCCTCATAGTTTTTGAAGTTATACAGCTGAAGGTTTTGGAGGTACATGCAGGATTTAGCCAGAAAGTTTGGCGAATGTTCGTTGGGGGGTTATTTTCGCAACTCGGATTCAAAAATAGGGATATGCCTACGACAACCAAAGAAAAGAAAGAGCCCAATGCGGCTAAGAAGGGAAACAGTGCCGAGTTCTCTAAAGAAACCTACCTCTTTTGGTATGAAAGCATGCAGCTGATGCGCAAGTTTGAAGAGAAAGCCGGACAGCTTTATGGTATGCAAAAAATTAAAGGCTTTTGTCACCTCTACATAGGGCAAGAAGCTTGTGCCTCAGGAGCAGCAAGCGCTTTAGAAAAAGGCGACAAATGGATAACAGCCTACCGCGATCATGGCCATCCTTTAGCATTAGGTACCGACCCGAAAGCGATTATGGCCGAACTGTATGGTAAAGAAACTGGAACTACTAAAGGTAAAGGTGGTTCGATGCACATATTTGACAAGGAGCATCATTTTATTGGAGGGCATGGTATTGTAGGTGCTCAAGTACCGCTTGGGGCAGGTATTGCCTTTGCCGAAAAGTATAATAAAACCGGCAAGCTTTGCATTTGCTACATGGGAGATGGTGCTGTGCGCCAAGGTGCTTTTCATGAAGCGCTTAATTTGGCTATGCTCTGGAAGCTACCGGTAATATTTGTTATCGAAAATAATGGTTATGCCATGGGAACATCCGTTCAACGTTCTTCAAATGTTCATGAACTCTATACATTAGGCGAGGCTTTCGATATGCCTTCTGAACCAGTAGATGCCATGAAGGTTGAGGATGTTCACATTGCGGTAGCAAAAGCTGCCGAACGTGCCCGTGCCGGAGAAGGCCCCACACTTTTAGAGTTTCGCACATATCGCTACAAAGGTCACTCGATGTCCGACCCACAAAAGTACCGCAGCAAAGAAGAAGTTGAAGAATACAAAAGGCGCGACCCTATCGAGGTTGTTCGCAAATCGATATTGGATAAAAAATTTGCCACTGAAAAACAGCTGGAAGAAATTGATGCTAAAATATTAGTGCAGGTAGACGAAAGTGTAAAATTTGCGGAAGAGTCTGCCTATCCCGATCCCTCAGAAGCATTAACAGATGTGTATGTAGAGCCCAATTATCCCTTCATCACAGACTAAAATCCACTTTTGTTTAGAATTATCTAATGTGTAGTTTTGCGCCCCGTCCGCTATATTTCTAGTGGAGGGTTTAAATTTTAAACTGAATAGAGGAAAGAAACTGCATTAATCATGCGGGGAAACCAACATACCAATGGCTAAAAAGGAAGAACACAAAAACGAGTTACTCGAAAACCCAGAAGCGTTAAAAGAAAAACTTGAAGGTGCCGAAAACTGGCTTGAGCAAAATCCAAAAATTGTAATTGGTGTAGCTACGGCAATTTTACTTGTTGTTGGAGGATACTTTGGATTTAAGTACTACCAAGACAACCAAAACGCCCAAGCTCAAAAAGAAATGTTTCAGGCTGTTTACTATTTTGAAGCCGACAGCTTATCGCTTGCATTAAATGGCGATGGTAATAATCTAGGTTTTCTGGAGATTATCGAAGAGTTTGGCGTTTCAGATGCCGCTACTTTAGCTCAATACTATGCTGGAGTAATTTACTTAAAGCAAGGTAAGTATGAGCTAGCTCGGTTATACTTGGAAGATTTTAGCTCCAACGATTTGCTAGTACAAGCACGCGCTTATAGTCTTATTGGAGATACTTATATGGAGGAGGAAAAATATGAGGACGCTGCACGTTTCTACGGAAAAGCAGCTAATTACAAACCCA
>CAYNKN010000395.1:0-3353 GCA_964397805.1 uncultured Chryseolinea sp.
CGCTTTAAATGCACTTCCGTAACAATGATAGATTATTTACTCAATCTTTTTCTTCACTTCGTGTTTAAGTGGTTGTAGGTGCCGTGTTACAATTGACCAGATGATTGAGTCGTCAACATTATCATATGAATGAATTAACCTATTCCTTAGGCTGATTATTTAAGAGGCATTTTTTAATTCATTAGCTGCTGATTCTTTCAAGAACTTGTTTACAGCCTCTCCAATAATTCCTAAGTGCCTTTCAACAGCTCCTTTTGTCTTGAGGTCTTTTTCGTATACAGCAAATGATTTTAAATCTTGGGTAAAACTTTCAATCAATTCGATTGAGTTTAAGATGTCAGACAAAAATTTTTTCTCCTTCTCCGTCATAGATAAGTTTTTTTGTCCGGTTAATGTTAGCCTTCAAATAAGGATTTTTAATGGAGTTTTCTGTTAACAAATCAACCTTTCTTTCAAATAAAGCTTCAAGCCTATCCCATAGCGAAAGAAGTGCTTCGCCACGGTCAGCGGGGTCGTCAATATCAACTTTAACAATTAGATCAATGTCGCTTTTAGTAGCGTCAAACTGGTCTGTGATAGATGACCCAAACGCATAGATTTTATCCACTTTATGTGAACGGCAAAGTCCTAGAAACTCGCCATGTCTCTCTTTTATTAAGGTCATCAAATCCATGTTTAAATATACTCAATTTGTTTGTTGTAATATTTTATGGAGGCAATCGGTAAGTGATTACATTTTCTTAGCTTGATCCCAATAGGTATCCATTTCGTTCAATGTCATTTCGCCCATTACTTTTCCATCCTTGGCCGATGCAGTTTCCAGATATTGAAAACGTCTAATAAATTTTTTGTTGGTACGCTCCAAGGCTTCTTCCGGATCAATACCAATAAAGCGTGCATAGTTTACCAGCGAGAACAGTAAATCGCCAAACTCGCTGAGTGCTTTTTCTTTGTCAATGGCTTCATTGGTTACCGCATTAAATTCCTTTTTAAACTCCTGCATTTCTTCTTCTACCTTTTCCCATACCTGTTCTTTCTTTTCCCAATCAAAACCAACTCCACGCGCTTTGTCTTGAATTCGAATAGCTTTTACCAAAGTGGGTAATGATTTTGGCACACCTTCGAGCACTGATTTATTTCCGGTCTTCAGTTTTATTTTTTCCCAATTGGCTTTTACGGTAGCCTCATCGTTCGCTACCACATCACTATAAATATGAGGATGGCGTTCAACAAGCTTATCGCAGAGAGCATGCAATACATCGGTTACATCAAAGGCCTTTAGTTCGGCAGCAATGCGTGAATAAAAAACCATATGCAGCATAATATCACCTAATTCTTTTTTTACTTCTTGAAGATCTCCTTCCAAAATAGCATCCGATAACTCATAGGTTTCTTCAATGGTTAAGTGGCGTAAGCTTTCTAAAGTTTGTTTTTTATCCCACGGACAATTTTCACGCAGCTCATCCATGATGGTGAGGAGGCGATCGAACGCTTGCAACTTTGCTTCACGGGTTAAGTCGGGAGACGATAGATTTTTTTTCATACTAAATCAAACTTAATAATTCCGTAGGCTGTTCTTTAACAGATGCCTACTTTTGTATGGTCAAAAATCGTAAAACGTATTTCTAAAACCGCATGATCGAATGACTGTTTTCTTGTTTTCTATAGGGTTCTTCGCACTGTTTTTTATACTGATGTCGGTTCGTCTTCTTTTTTTAAAAAATGGCGAATTTAAAGGTACCTGTGCTTCACAAAGTCCGTGGTTAAATAAAGAGGGCGTACAGTGCGGTTATTGTGGTAAAGAATTAAAGGCGGGTGATGCGGCATGTGGCGATCCTAAAGGAGGGCCATCCATCGAGCCTATGCCAAGCGTTAAAAAGTAAATTCTCTATATTCTTCAAAACACCGTTTGTCTAAATTATCTAACCGATAAGTGTACCCGGTTAATGACTAATTCTTGTTACTTTTGCTGCCCTAAAAACTCTCAACCAGCAAAAAAGTGACTTTAATAAAATCTATATCAGGAATACGCGGTACGATAGGTGGTAAAACGGGTGAAAACTTGACTCCCCTTGATGTTGTAAAATTTGCTGCTGCCTTTGGCACGTGGCTAAAAAAGAAAAAAGGATCTACAAAAATTGTTATTGGTCGCGATGCTCGCCCTTCTGGGGAAATGGTTAGCGCACTTGTTACGGCAACGCTACAAGGGTTAGGTATAGATGTGGTTGATTTAGGCCTATCCACAACGCCCACTGTAGAAATAGCGGTGCCATTAGAAAAAGCCGCTGGCGGAATTATTCTTACGGCTAGTCACAACCCTGTTCAATGGAATGCACTAAAACTCTTAAATGAAAAAGGAGAGTTTATTTCTGGTACGGATGGCGAGGAGATGTTAAAGATAGCTGCTGATGAGGAGTTTGATTTTGCTCCGGTTACCAAACTTGGTAAATACGAAAGAAAGGATGGCTACATTCAAAAACACATTGATTTAATTTTGGCTTTACCGTTAGTTGACGCAGAAGCTATTAAAGCAAGACATTTTAAAGTAGTAGTTGATGCTGTAAATTCAACCGGAGGTATTGCTATTCCATTATTGTTAAAGCAACTTGGTATTTCTGTTAAAGAAATGTATTGCGAGCCAACCGGATTTTTCCCGCACAACCCGGAACCCTTGCCTGAACACTTAACAGATATTTGCCGCGAAATTGAAAAAGGTCAATACGATTTAGGAATTGTTGTTGATCCAGATGTCGATCGGTTAGCGTTTGTGATGGAAGATGGAACCACCTTTGGCGAGGAGTATACGTTAGTGGCTGTAGCCGATTATGTGCTTAATGCAGGAAAGAAGAAAAAGGGAAATACCGTTTCTAATTTATCATCAACGCGCGCCTTGCGCGATGTTACAGAGAAGGCAGGAGGTCAATATTTTGCTTCAGCTGTAGGAGAAGTAAATGTGGTTACGTTAATGAAATCGTGTGGGGCTGTTATTGGTGGCGAAGGTAATGGCGGTGTAATTTATCCCGACTTACATTATGGGCGCGATGCCTTAGTAGGTATTGCCTTGGTGTTAACGCACTTGGCGAAATCGAATATGAGTTTGTCGCGATTACGAGCAAGCTATCCGAATTATGTTATTTCTAAAAATAAAATTGAGCTTACGCCTGATATTGATGTGGATGTTGTTTTAGAAGCCGTTAAGAAAAAATATAAAAAGCAACCTATTAACGATATCGATGGCGTTAAGATTGAGTTTGATAACGAGTGGGTTCACTTGCGAAAATCAAACACAGAACCGATCATTCGTATTTATGCGGAGTCTGATATGGAGGCTAAAGCTGATCATTTAGCGAAAA
>CAYNKN010000396.1:0-3352 GCA_964397805.1 uncultured Chryseolinea sp.
TCTTAACGTTTTCTTATCATCTAGCCTCTATTTTTGCCTAACTATCCGCTATCCATTATAAAAATAATCAATGTTTGGTCTGATCGGTCATCTTACGAGTTTAGAACACGCCCAATCTGTCGCTGATGCCCTCGGCTACCCTGAATATGCTAATCAAGGACTTGATTTTTGGTGTTCAGCCCCACCACAAATCGTTGATCATTTCCATGTGACTAGTGTGACAGGGCAAATGATCGAGGGAAAATATGTTGAATCCTGCTTTTTGCCAGAAATGCTCATGAATAGGCGCATTAAAGCGGCAATTCGCAAGATTTTGAATGCGATGGCCTTAGCCCAAAAAAATGATATCAACATTACTGCATTAGGAGGGTTTTCCTCAATCATTTTTGAAGAATTTAACCTCAAAGATAATAACCAAGTACGAAATGTGGATTTAGAGTTTGATCGCTTCACCACCGGTAATACCCACACGGCTTATATTATTTGCCGTCAGGTTGAGCAGGCATCTGCTAAGTTGGGAATCGATCTATCGAAAGCAACGATCGCCGTCTGTGGAGCGACAGGGGATATTGGAAGTGCAGTATGTCGCTGGTTAGATAAAAAAACTGAGGTAGAGGAACTTTTATTAATTGCTCGAAATCAAGAGCGATTGCAGGGATTACAAGCAGAATTAGGACGGGGCAAAATCATGGGATTAGAAGAAGCCCTACCCCACGCTGATATTATTGTTTGGGTAGCAAGTATGCCTAAAGGAGTAGAGATTAATGCTGAAACTTTAAAAAAACCCTGTTTAATTATTGATGGTGGTTATCCCAAAAACTTAGGGACAAAAATTCAACATCCTGATGTTTATATTCTTAATGGAGGAATTGTTGAACATTCCCTCGATATTGACTGGAAAATTATGCAAATCGTCAATATGGATATTCCGTCTCGTCAAATGTTTGCTTGTTTTGCGGAAGGAATTTTATTGGAATTTGAAGGGTGGCATACCAACTTTTCTTGGGGACGAAATCAGATTACGGTCAGTAAAATGGAGCAAATTGGGGAAGCTTCCGTTAAACACGGTTTTCAACCTTTGTTAAGTTGGTAGGAAGCGATCGCTTTTGAATGAAATTTCCTACAATTAAGGGTGAGTTGTTTCAATTGACAATTAATTCGTTAGCCTTGCCCTTAATTTATTATATCTAGCTCACCGTCTCAAGAGCAAACTTATAGAATCCTTAAATGGCTCAATAGCAATCGGCAAAAAGTTTTGCTGAAGCCTCACAAAAGCAATATCTTATTTATTTAGTCCCTCCTTATCGCCAGTCTCTTCAGATTCTATAGTATGATAGAAAAACCTTCTAAGATTTAGGGAGGAGCATTAATTGGAATTTCGGCAACTCGCTTCATCTGTCCAAATCTTTGATCCCGTAAATTGTTAAATTCTAATAGCTATGAATACTAATTCTCCCTCCAGATTCTCTGATCAGTATCCTCAGTTTATCGAAGAATATGAAAAAATATTTACTATTTTAGAAAAATTTATCAGTTCTCAGAAAAGCAATCAATTAACTTCTAGGAATAAAATATTTTTAGATAAAACGTCTATTGCTCTTATGACTATTCCATTGCTATTACTTATTTATTCGTTAATAATTATTAGCTTTAAAAATTTTAATATTAATAATAAATTGGCTTTAGAATTAATATCTTATTCATTTTTAGTAATAATTGTTGTCTTGGCTATTATCGCTTTGAGACAACTAATCATTGATGTGAGACAACAATCAAAAGGCATAGCTCAAAAACTTATTAGAAAAACTAGAGAAAAAGGATTACATGATAGAAAAATGTCAGAGAAATTAAGCTGCTTTAGTAACTCAGTATTAAAATATACGGAAATAAGATTAAAGCTACTAATAGAAAGCAAAGATCAAAATGATCAAAGGTTGGTAAATATGATACCTTTTATGTCTCTAATTCTAGCTACATTTTTTATATATTTATCAGGTATTTCTGATTTTACATTATCTAACATAATGTTGATCTCTGGAGCTACTGTTATCCTATTAAAAGGATATGCTGAGTCTATAGATGATCCATCACTTTATAAACGATGTTTATCTATTGTTGAATATGCTCAAATTTTAGCTGATGAAACTCTAGTAATTGCTCAACACAATTCACCTTATACTAAAACTGATAATCATAATCTGATGAAAGCTTTACGACAGTATAAGATAGATGAACCTTCAGATTTTGAACATAACTTATAAAGATATAAAGTATTAAAGGTGGAAAACAAAATTTTTATTGACACAGGGTTTATTATAGCCTTGATCTATCATCGAGATGAATACCATGCTCAAGCTGTAGAATTATCAGTTAAATATGAAAAATTTTTTTGTAACAACTGATGCTGTTTTATTGGAATTAGGTAATTCGGTCGTTCGTCATTCTAAATATAAAGCTATTCAAATTATTGAAGAGTTTATGATATCGGATAACATAACAATTGCTCACTTGACCCCTCAATTATTTCAAGAAGCCTTGCAATTATATAAACAATATGAAGACAAAACATGGGGATTGGTAGACTGTTTATCATTCACGGTAATGCGAAATTTGAGAATCAATCAAGTTTTAACATTTGATCAACATTTTTCTCAAGCAGGATTTCAAGTTTTGACTTAAATTCTGTATGTAGTAACCTATTGTGTTGCCTAAAATACTGATAAGGCAAAGTCTTAATAGTCCTCTAAAAAAATTACTAAAACTATAGCCCCTAAAAATCAGCTATTCTAGCATAAAGAAATCTAGAGAGCCGGGGTTACGTCTTCAGTGTTAGATCTAAAACAGATTCGGGAAAATCCAGGGTATATTCAAGAACGGCTGAATCGCCGTAGTGTGTCCAACGAGTACGATCTTAGTCCCATTCTAGAACGCGATCGCCAACAACGAGAATTAGAATCAACCCGCACCCAATTACAGTCCCGTAGTAACGAAATTGGGAAACTGATTGGCCAGAAGATGAAAAGCGGTAGCGATCCTAAAGGAGAAGAAATAAACTCCCTCAAAGCAGAAGGAAATGAGCTTAAAAACCAGCTTAGCGATCTAGAACCCCAAGAGAAAGCGTTAAAAGCTCAAATAGAAGAATTATTATTACAATTGCCCAATCTTCCCAGTGAAACCACCCCCATCGGCAAAAGTGAAGTAGAAAACGTGGAAATTCGTCGTTGGGGGGATGAATATGTGTCCACAATAGAAGTTCTGTCCCATTGGGAAATTGCCGAAAGATTGAGGATAGTAGAGGTAGAAAGGGCAGTCAAAGTTGCCCAAAGTCGCTTTATTGCTCTAGTAGGGGCAG
>CAYNKN010000397.1:0-3328 GCA_964397805.1 uncultured Chryseolinea sp.
CCTAAAAAAGATACTGGCCTTCGTTATGTAAACTTTTTGTTGGCAAAATTTGATAAAAAACTTTAGGCTTTATTGCGCCTTTAATTTTTTTCAATTGGGTTGAAATACCCGAATGTAATCAACTACCATGCGCTGCGGAAATTGGGTTGATGCATTCGGGGAACCGGGCCAGTTACCACCTACTGCCACATTTAAGATAAAAAAGAACTCTTCTCTAAATTCGCTTAGCGGAGCAGGTGTTATATCGATTTCATGATACTTTATATCATCTACGTACCATACAACTTTTTGCTCATCCCACACAATCGAAAAAACATGAAATGCATCAGAAAATGTACCGCTGGCCAAATCATAACTGGCATAGTTACCATTATGCTCCCAATGAACAGTTCCATGAACAGTCTTTTCTCTACCATTCCCACCTATCATTTCCATAATATCAATTTCTCCACAGGCTGGCCATCCCACCGTATTAATACTTTTTCCGAGCATCCATATAGCAGGCCAAATACCTTGTCCTTTAGGTAATGCAGCACGCACATCAACACGACCATACTTTACCTCTACATTATCGCGGGTAATCATTCGTGTAGATGTATAGCCCTTCCCTCCGAATGATTCTGACTTTGCTTCAATAATTAGATAGCCGTCATCAACTATAGCATTCTGTTTTCTATAGTATTGCAATTCATTATTTCCCCAGCCGCAAATATTTGGGCAACCATCACCTATTTCAAAAGACCAGTAATCTTCGTTTACGGTATCGCCATCAAACTCATCAGCCCATGTTAACGACATACCTTCATAACTTAAAGACGTTGTATACCCTGTAGTTGGTATGGTAAAAAATATAGCCACATCAATAGTAATGGTCGTTGTAATAAACACATCATCAGTTGCATGGGCGTTTACCGTAACGGTAAACAAGCCTGAAGTTTTATAGATATAAATCACCGCGCCATTAATCACTTTTGTAGGTGTTGTATTTAAGCCATCTCCATAATTGAAAGTATAGAAATTAGCATGCTCTGCGCTGGCCACGAAGGTAACCATTCCGGAACCATCGGAAGAAATCTCAGCATCAACAACTAAATTTTGAGGTTCCTTAATAGTCGTGTCATCATTATCGCAAGCGGTGATGTAGAAAAAAGATAAAAATAAAGCGATGGCGAGAATTTTCTTATGCATAAGACTAAGCATTATTATTCAAGGTAACTACTTTGGGCCGTAGATCAAAACGTTTGAAATGTACAGGCGGCAATCTTTGTTATCACGAATCAGAATAGTCGTGAATAAGTATTGGATAAAGAGACATCCGACCTCCTTCTGTTTACTAGTATTACAATCGTTCAATAGCATTCACTACATCCAGCACATACTGCCTGTTGGCTTTTGATATACTCAGCTGTGCTTCATCACTCATAATGACATAACCACCGTCACTACGCACAAACTTCTTTAAGTGCTGTGGATTAATAAGATGTGATTGATGTATTCGTAAAAATCCATTTGCACCCAAAATACTTTCTACGTCTTTTAAAGTTCGACAAATTAAATGAGCTACACCTTCTTGCAAATAGATATGCGTGTAATTACTCTCGGCCTGACACCGTATTATCTTGCTGATTTCAATAAACTCTAAACCATCGGCTGTAGGTAACGCTACTTTCGACTGCATTCGGGTATTACTTTGGAGCAACTCAAGTAAAAAACTAAACTGATTAGCCTGCAAAACCTTTTGATTTTTTTCCTGCCAACGTTGTATTACGTCATTCAAATCGGAATCGTCAACTGGTTTTAAGAGGTAACTGAGTGCGCTATATTGAAAAGCTTTAATGGCGTATTGATTGTAAGCAGTGGTAAACACGACATCGAATGAAAACTGCTTCAGCTCATTAAGTAAATCAAACCCACTCATAGCTGGCATCTCAATATCTAAAAAAACAATATCGCACGATACCTGTTGTAGATAAATCACTGCCTTTCTGGGATCATTAAATTTAGCCAGTATCTCTATCGGGCTTTTTACCAACTTCAATTGCATGCTAAGCGACTCTGTACAATGAGTTTCATCATCAATGATAATTACATTTATAGGTTTTGTGTTTAGCATGTTTATGAAATCGTTGAGTCGTTGATCATTTTTAAACGAATAATAACTTTTGTACCGCTGGGTATTGTTCCATTGTACAAATCAATTACTTCTAAATGTATAGAATTCTTTACTTGCTTGTTCAACAACTGAATTCTGTTTTCTGTTAAACCAATCCCAAGCGATTGATGACTTCGCACACTTTTGCTTTTCAATAGTTTTGCTTGTTCTCTTCCTATGCCATTATCTTCAATACAAAAAACAAAATCATCATTTACTTCATCCACACCAACACTAATGGTTAGGCGCTTTTCGGGAAGTGTAGAATTTAACAATCCATGCCAAATAGCATTTTCTACAAATGGTTGTAGTAATAGTGGTGGTATTAAAATAGCCGACAACTGTACTTCTTCTTCCACATCAATACTAAATGTAAACTGGTCATCAAATCGGTTAGCTTCAATTTCTAAGTAAAGCTGTAATGCAGCAAGCTCGGCTTCTAACGGGATAAAATTGTTTGTTGAATGATCTAGTATCTGCCGGATAAGTTTAGAGAACCGCGATAAATAGCCTGATGCTTTATCGTTTTGATTACTCATGATAAAATACTTGATCGAGTTCAGACTATTAAATAAAAAATGAGGATTCATTTGTGCTCGCAGCGCCATCATTTCGGCTTCCACCAATTTCCGTTCTAATTCGGCCCGTTGAGCCGCGGCTTTTTCAATTTCTATCGTACGATTTATGGTTATCAATTCTTCCGATCGGATTTTTACTTTCTCTTCCAATTCCTCGTTTGCCCTTTTAACTAATGTTTGATTGGCTTGTAATTGATTAATAAAAGCTTCTTGATTTTCCCTTCGCTCATCTTCCGTAATTTTTATTTTGTACCCCAAGGCAAATGAGAAACAAAGAACTTCTAAGAGAACACCAATTTGGTATACATTAATAACTTTTAACCCTAGATTAAGTTTTTCGAAAGCAACAAAATTAAGAGTATAATAGCTGGATACTATTGAACCTATTATAAAAAAGGTAATGCCCGCAATAAAATAATAAGTAATTGGTGATTTTACCTTTACATACGTCCATACCATGAACAGTATATTTATAGGAAAAAATAAAACTCGAATGCCAATAAAAAGAAAGTAGCGTGCAAACGGGTCAGGCCAAAATGCTTCAAGCAACAAATTGATAAACGCATACCCTATGTAAATAAAAGCCACCCGCTTTATC
>CAYNKN010000398.1:0-3327 GCA_964397805.1 uncultured Chryseolinea sp.
TAAATTAAAGAGTATCCGAAGCTCATCCCAATGCCAAGCCAATAAACCAATATTCGCTAAAAGCATCATACTGGTTACAACAGGTGTATAGCTAAAATCCATCGATAGGGTAATCATAAAGACATTGAGAATAATTGGAAAATTTACTACCGCACCAAACTTGGCATATCGCTGCGTCATCAATAAGAAACCGGCAATCAATTGACCCCAACCAAGGAACTGCCAGTATAAACCAGTCTGATACATGGATTCGAAAAAGTGCATGGCTGTTCCGAAATCTGCATCTTCATGACTTACTGTAGTAAACCGTTTGCCTTTTATTTTAATAATGCTCGCAAATACAAATCCGCCTCCTAGCATCATGCGGGTATAAACAATAAATAACTGAATCCAGAAATTTGATTTTAGCTTCTTCATCGTTTATATAGAGTTTGATTGATGCAAAGGCATGGCATATGTACACGATGGCGATAATCAAAAAATGTTACACCTGATGGTAGATTTTATGAAAGAAATTTATCATTCAAGAAAAATTTGTTACTTATGAATAGGGGTCGCTATGCCTTAATTAAGGAGTTAAATACTCGTCAAATAGAATTTTACACAAAATTTAAAAATTGATTTTAATAAATACAAAGTGGTTTTTAATTACCAATTTTGAAAGATTGACGGGGCAAGGGGCTGAGTATATATGCTTGAGAAATAGAAGCTAATTATGATAACCGATATTATTGAGATAAATAATTTTGTCGTTTTAATCGAGCAATCAAATGCCGAAAAAGAAATTGTGCAAAAGTGTGAAATTGACGGAGATGCTGTTGGTTTTGCATTTTATAGTTCTGGAAATGTGGAGTTAGAAATTAAACAGAATAACCAGACAAAAATTGTAACGAATACTACAGGTATTGCAATCTCTTTTTTTGGTAATAACAAAGTTGAATTCTCACATAAAATAGCACCAAACAAACCATTACAATCCATCAGTATTTTCTCTAAAATAAAAAATCTGCATACGCTACCAGAAAGCGAACAAGAAATTTTTAATAGCTATTTACCTGAATTGATAAACCCTAAAGCCGACTTTGTAGAGGGACCTCGCTTTTATATGACACCTGACATGCAACATGCAGTTCATAAAATCATGACTACCCAATATACTGGAAACACGAGGTTAATGTTTTTAAAGAGCCAGGTCAATGAATTACTTGCTCACTTTTTTGCCTTTCTATCTTGTAGTACAAAGGGGAGTCTAACACCAGAAGAACTCGACAAGCTATATCAGGCCAAAGAGATTATTGAAAACAACATTTCGAAACCACCGTCATTGAGTGAATTGTCAAAAATGATTGGGCTCAATAACACCAAACTAAAAAAGAATTTTAAAGAACTATTTGGAGTTCCTGTATTTAAATATTTACAGGAAGAGCGATTGAATAAAGCCTACGAAATGCTTAGCTTAGGAAAGGAAAGTGTGCAAGAAATAGCTTGGTTTGTGGGTTATGAAAGTTTGAGTTCCTTCTCTAATGCATTTCAAGAAAAATTTGGTGTTCGACCAACCGAAATCAAACAACAGTTCCTTTCAAACAAATCGTAATTCTTTTTAAACAAATGGAAAACTGAAAGTGCGAGCAACTTTGCGCTATCAGTTAAACAATTTAAAAAGAATTCAGTATGACCGAATCAAAATTTTTAATTCTAGGCGGCAACGGAAAAACAGGCCGTAGGGTCGCTCAACGATTAATCAATCTGGGGTATAACGATATCCGCATTGGTTCCAGAAGCGAAACACCATCATTTGATTGGGAAAATCCTGAAACATGGGCGGATGTTATCAAAGATGTAGAGGTTGTTTACATTACGTTTCAGCCCGATTTAGCCATTCCAAGTGCAGTAAAAACTATTCAACAATTTACGGCATTAGCAGCCAATAATGGTATTACCAAAATGGTTTTGCTTTCGGGTAGAGGTGAAAAGGAGGCAGAAGCTTGCGAACAAGTAGTAATGAATACAGCTAAAAACTGGACGATTGTAAGAGCGAGCTGGTTCAATCAGAATTTTAGTGAAAGCGTTTTTCTGGAGCCAATTTTGGCGGGTCATGTAGCCTTGCCACGAGCCGAAGCACTTGAACCTTTTACCGATGCCGATGATATTGCCGAAGTAGTGGTACAAGCGCTGATAAATGACAAGCATAATGGAAAAATTTATGAACTGACCGGCCCGCGGTTACTCACCTTTCCACAGGCGATTGCAGAAATTGCCAATGCTACAGGTAGAAATATAAAGTTTCAATCGCTCACATTGAACGAGCATGTCAAGCTTTTGCACGACTATAAATTACCTGAAGATTATATCTGGTTGATTAACTATCTATTTACCGAAGTACTAGATGGTAGAAACTCTAGCGTAACAAGTGACATTGAAAAAGTTTTAGGAAGAAAGGCAACTGATTTTACTGAGTATGCTAAAAAAACTGCGGCATCAGGCCAGTGGGATATACCTCGTACCGGTAACTAAATAGATGAGGTTATTTACAGAAAACCAAAACAATAAATTAACATCAAAGAGAAATGAATATAAGTAGAGCAGTCTTAGCCGGAACACTAGTGTGGTTGTTAATATTTAGCTCCTTTGGTTTGCTGGGTTATGTACCTGGGCTTAAGGATTCACTCAATCAGCAAGCACTAATTGTAAGCGTATTGATTATACCGTTTGCTATACTCGGAGCAAGAGTGTATTACAAACATGGCAATACTGAAAATGGAATTTGGGTAGGGTTTGTTATGGTTGTTACAGCGCTGGTATTAGATGCGTTGATTACGGTTCCATTTATCGAAATACCAAGTGGTGGAAGTTATCTACGTTTTTATGGGTACCCTTTGTTATGGTTGTTGGTTGCACTAAATATGGCGACCGTGTATGTGTATTGGAGAATACGATTGCGAAAAGTCTAGTGCTAGTAGACTTTATCAAGAAGCAGACTGAAATCAAATATTGTAGATTACTTGTACTTGAAAAATTGAACGCTAGTTTTTGAGCGATCTAAAATGTTCTGCTCCTTTAAGTTTGACAATTCAATAATTCATAATAGTATTGAAGCTGAAACTCGATAATAGTAGGAACAGTTTTTTGACAAGACAATGAGCAATCGAATGAAACTTCTTTTTACGCTGGTTATAGCATTTTTGACTACGCAGGCTACTAATGGTCAGAGTCTCTATACTCGCACCTTTGGTAACAGTAAGAATAATCCAATTATTTTTTTACATGGTGGCCCTGGTTATAACAGTGTAAATTTTGAAGCTACAACGGCACAGGTACTGGCTGATA
>CAYNKN010000399.1:0-3320 GCA_964397805.1 uncultured Chryseolinea sp.
GCTAGCGAACCTTTATTGGCATCGCGGTATTTTATGGCAGCATCAATGTCAATACCTTGTTCATTGTAATAAGCTCCAGAAATATCGCTCACTGCTTGAATGATGAGGCCACGATCATGCAGCAATCGCGCTGCCCACGAACCAACATTACCAAAGCCTTGCACGGAGCAAGTAGCTTTATAGGGATTGATTTTTAATTTTTCCATGGCAGCCATCGCAGAAACCATTACTCCGCGACCGGTAGCTTCTGTGCGGCCAAGTGATCCGCCCATAACCAGAGGTTTACCTGTTACAACGGCATGGGTAGTCATTCCTTGAATACGTGAGTATTGATCCATAAGCCAAGCCATTTCACGCGGCCCTGTACCCATATCGGGGGCAGGTATATCTTGATCGGGACCAAACACATCAGCCATAGCTTGAGTATAAGCACGCATTAAGCGTTCTATTTCCCCAGCTGACATTTCTCTCGGATTACACGCCACACCACCTTTCGCACCGCCATACGGAATATCTACCACTGCACATTTCCAGGTCATCCAGGCCGCAAGCGCTTTTACTTCGTCTAGGTTAACATGGGGATCGAAACGAATACCACCTTTAGAAGGCCCAAGAATGGTAGAGTGGATTACCCGGTAACCTTCAAAAACCCGAATCGCGCCATCGTCCATAGTTACAGGGAGCGAAACAATAACCTGGCGTGCAGGATTTTTTAATACGTTATAAATTTCTTCTTCCAGTCCTAAAATTTGAGAGGCAACGTGAAATCTGGACATCATTGCCTCAAACGGATTCTCCTTGTCTTTTAAGGGAGCCGGTTCGATGTAAGCCATAGAATTAAGGGTAGAATGGTTGGATTAATTATTTGTAGATGCGTTTTCTGTTCGATTAAAAAATAGGCATTGAAAACGGTTGCAAAGATATATAAATTCAATAGACAACATCTTTTTTTCAAGAAAAGCCAGTGTGTTTTCCGGTGTATTCACCATCGCTGTAAGTAGTTAAAATATTTGTAAGTAGGCTACAATAAAGGGTGCAGAAATAAAGAGGCCATCAAAGCGATCCAAAAAACCACCATGCCCAGGCAAACTATCACCCGAATCCTTTATTTCAATGCTTCTTTTTAGCAACGACTCCACTAAATCGCCAAAGGTTCCGCCTATTATAATGAGAATACTAATAACAGTCCATTGTACTGGGGTAAGGGAAGTAAAGTATTGGATTATACCATAGGTAAAAGCTAATGCTAACAGAGCTCCTCCAAAAAAACCTTCCCACGATTTTTTAGGTGATATCCGCTCAAAAAGTTTTCTACGACCAAAGAAAGTCCCGGCAAAGTATGCTCCGGTATCGCTCGCCCATAAAATAAAAAGGCATCCAAAAATTACCTCAAAATTATATGATCCACTTTCGTAAGCAGCCATGTTTAAAAGTGTAAAGGGTACAGCCACATAGAAAATCCCTAAAAAGGTATAGGCAATGTTGGTAAAGGGTTTACGCTCAAATTTTTTATAGAGCTTAATCATATACACACATGAAATAAGCGGAAAAATTAAAAAGTAATAGCGGTATGAGAGATCTCCCTTTTCAATAAGAAACGAAAGAAAAAAAATGAATACTCCGCAAAAGGTGCCAAACGTTTTTTGCGGCAGCATTCCATCTAAGCCTACCAAATGGTAAAACTCCAGTAACGAGAATAGGCATATAATAAAGAATACGGCAAAGTAAGACCATTCATGGAAGCACACTCCGGTTATAATACCGGCTGCGCCAAGCAAACCTGTAATGATTCGTTGTGTTAAGTTATTGTATTTCGATAGCGTTGCTTTCAAGCAGTAGTAGGGTAAGGTAGTGGTGCAAAATACAAAGGTTATGGTAAAGCACGAGGGAGTGCTTCAGAATCTGTTTGCTCGGGTGGATTATCCTGATAATGTTTCCAAACCAGAAAAAGTAATACGCCAACAACAAGCATGGCGGTAAGTACAATCGGCCAGGGAGCAGCGGTTGTATCTTCAACATCAAGCTTGGTTAGGTCATGCCGAAACAGGTATAACATGATTACGGCAAAACTATTATTGAAGAAGTGCGCAAACATGGGTATGAGTAAATTATCCGACCAATAATATAAATACCCAAACAACGCCCCTAAAAGCATGCGTGGAAAGAACCCAAAAAACTGCATGTGAATAGCGCTGAATATAATGGCCGATACCCAAATAGAAAGGTGGATGTTGTTTGTGCTTCGCCAAACTTCGCGTTGCAGCATGCCTCTAAAAACTAATTCTTCGCCAACGGCTGGCAACAAACCAATGACCAGAATACCCACAAGCAAGCCACCGATCGAATCAAACTGTGTAAGTAGTTTGGTAAACTTCGCTAATCTATCTTCTTCGCTTCTGGCCCAGTTTTCGAACCCGCTCATAAATTCCGGGAACTTAACATTCATGTTCCATTCGCCTATGGGTGAGATGGCCAGCAAAAAGCTAATGCCCAACACCGAAATAATCATCAACACAAATAAGGTATTGGGTTGTGCCGGAAAAAATGGTTTTAGTTTTTTCCGTTCCAGCAGGGTAATAAAGAGCACCGGCACAATGATTAGCCCCACTAAGCTTACCGTGCCTTGTAATAGCAGCATAGCATGGGCTATTTCTGGATGTTGGTCTGGCTGCGTTATGTTTTGTAAAAAATTGTCGCCATAGAAAAGCGAAGCCACGATAAGCCCGATGGCCGGGCCGATTATAACAAAACCAAGTACAATAGTAATGGCAATTCGGAAGAGCGATTTAACGGGGTGTCGGTTAGAAACCAACGGGCGCGGTTCATGCATTGCGTAATTCCTGATTATCTTTGCGCCAAATATGGTGAAAATAGGTCAAATAGAACTGGGAGATTTTCCGCTGCTTTTGGCACCCATGGAAGATGTAAGCGATCCGCCCTTTCGGGCAGTTTGCAAAGAGGGTGGGGCAGACCTGATGTATACCGAGTTTATTTCTTCGGAAGGATTAATACGCGATGCCGCCAAAAGCCGCCAGAAGCTGGATATTTTTGAATACGAACGCCCTATTGGAATTCAATTGTTTGGTGGCGATATCGGTAATATGGTGCAGTCGGCAGAAATTGCTACTGCTGTAAATCCAGATTTAATTGATATCAATTATGGTTGCCCGGTAAAAGCTGTGGCATGCAAAGGTGCAGGTGCTGCTTTACTACAAGATATTCCCAAGATGGTGAAGATGACGGAGGAGATTGTTAAGTGTACCCATCTTCCGGTTACGGTAAAAACTCGTTTGGGATGGGATGACAAAACCAAGAATGTA
>CAYNKN010000400.1:0-3309 GCA_964397805.1 uncultured Chryseolinea sp.
AATCCGGCTTCGCCTTACAAAACCTATGTTATTAAAGGCGATAATCAACCCGATAAAATTAGCAGACTTACGCAGTGGTTAGATAATCACGCTATTAAATATGGACATCCTTCTGCGGGAAAAGCCACTCGCGGATTTGATTTCCAAACACAAACAACTTCTTCTGTTACGCTTAGTGCCGATGATTTGGTGATTAGTGTCTATCAGCCCAAAGCAAAATTTATTACGGCCATTTTTGAACCACAATCAAAACTACCCGACTCGTTAACGTATGATATTACCGCATGGAATTTAATGTATGCGTATAACTTAAAAGGCTTTGCATTAAACGAACGTATTAATCCGGCCAAAGCCTATCAGCCAAAAGCGGTTAACAATAGTACTGTTGCGGCCAATCCATATGCGTACGTTTTTACGTATCAAAGTGTGCGCGATGTCGCGTTTTTAAGTGCGTTAATCAAGCAAGGCGTTAAGGTGCGTTCAGCCGAAAAATCATTTACCATTAACGGACAACGTTTTGATCCGGGAACGCTAATCGTAACACGAAGAAATAATGAATCGAGTGGTGACTTTGATGATGTCGTGAAGCAAACTGCTGCTGAATTCGATCGTAAAATTTATACTACCACCACAGGCTTTGTTGAACAAGGTAAAGACTTTGGCTCGGGTAGCGTAAACTATTTAGGCGCACCTCAGGTAGCCATGCTTTTTGGTGAGCAGACCTCTTCGCTTTCGTCTGGTGAGATCTGGCATTTCTTCGAACAACAAATTAAGTATCCGATAACTCAACTCGGTACGGAGTACTTCCGCTCAATTGATTTAAAAAAATACGATGTGCTTATTGTTCCCGAAGGAAACTACCGCATGTTTGATGAAGGCGCGCTCGAGCAACTGTCTACTTGGGTATCAGGTGGTGGCCGACTAATTTTAATCGCGAATGCATTAAATGCATTTGCCGATAAAAAACCTTTTGGGTTAAAACGATTTGCAACAGAAGCCGAGAAAACAGATTTCGAAAAGAAAAGTAAGGAGCAAAAAGAAAAAGAAGTATTGAACAGCCATGAGTCGGCACAGCGCAATCAGCAAATGGATAATATCTCTGGAGCCATTTATAAAGTAGCGGTAGATAAATCGCATCCATTGGGATTCGGGCTTACTGATTTCTATTATACTCTTAAAACGAACGAACTACGTTTTGGCTATTTAGAAAACAGTGGTAATGTGGGAGTCATCAGCGGAAAAGCAAAACCTGTTCAGGGCTTTGCGGGATATCGCATTAATAAAAGCTTAGCAAACAGTTTGGTGTTTGGTGTGGAGCGTAAAGGGCAAGGACATGTAGTTTACTTTGTAGACAATCCGCTATTCCGTAGCTTCTGGGAGAATGGCAAAATGCTTTTCTCGAATGCCGTATTTATGGTTGGTCAGTAGGTATTTATTTCACAACTTATAAACTGCTTTGAGTGTCTTTAATGGTATGAAGCAGCTACACATTTATTTCTATCCTATAATTTTGATCGCTACACTTTTCGTTGGGTGTAGCGATCAATCTAATACTCTCACTACTCAACACGTGTTGGGTACTTGGGCAACTGGAAGTAAGGATACACTACACTTTGTAAACTCGAGTTTACTTATTTTTACTAATAGATTTTTAGCTGAAAAGATCGAATGTTCCTATGAGCTTTCTCCAACAAGTATACGTCTTCGTGCCTTAAACAGAACAGATAATTACCTAAGTAATGAAGTCTTTCCTTTGCGGAAGGAAAATGAGACAACGTTGGTCATTCAAAACCTGATACCAAAAGTTAGTAATGGATTGTTTCCCATTTCTAATGAAGAATTCTTTTATAAAGTGGAGTAGCGTTCTAACAAACAGATCGTGACAATCATGTTCTAAGAGAACAACTAGTTTTCTTTTCAAAATGCCTAAAGCTTAAAATGCAGCAACGTCAATAGAATTCTGACTATTGAGATTGCTGCATCTATACTTTCTATTTTAATTCTCAGGATTTACCTATCCATTAACCGCCTTAATGGCTGCTTCATAGTTTGGCTCTTCACCAATAGATGGAACCAACTCGGTATAGCTAATCTTGCCATTCGTATCAATAACAACTACTGCGCGTGTATGTAGTCCGGCAAAAGCTCCGTCTAACAATTCTACACCATACGCTTTTGCAAAGCCTTTATTTCTAAAATCTGAAAGTGATTCTACTTTATCGATCCCCTCAGCTCCACAAAAACGCTTGAGCGCGAACGGCAAATCTTTTGAAATACATAATACAACTGTGTTGTTCAATCCGGCTGCACGCTTATTAAACTCGCGCACCGATGCCGAACACACGCTGGTTTCAATGCTCGGAAAAATATTTAATACTACCTGCTTACCGGCATAGTTCGCTAAACTTACTTCTGCGAGTTCAGTATTAACTAATGTGAAGTCAGGAGCAGCAGTTCCAACAGCGGGTAAATTACCACTTGTGTTAACGGTGAGCTCACCAAATTTTGTTTGTGCCATACTTACGTTATTTTATTGTTAAAATTTAGTTACAGTTTTCGTTTATCGCCAACTAGCGAAATCAAATATACAACAGCCTGGCAGGCGTGTAACGTATTTTTTCACATTTAACGATTAATTACTTGTTAATTAATCTTCCAGTCGCAATTGCTGTACCTGCTTGGCATATAGATTCTCGGCCAGCGAATCATCTGTTATATGGTAACGCGCGCCAATGTACTTATACACTCTCCCATCCTCATCTTTAATTGGAACAATGGTTGCGTCTACCCAATAATGTGTTCCGTCTTTGGCCTTGTTTTTAATAATGCCTCTAAAAACTTTTCCGGCTTTAATGGTATCCCAAAAAAGTTTAAACAATGCTTTGGGCATATCGGGATGACGAAACAGGCTATGGGGTTTTCCTATTACCTCTTGCCGCGTGTATTTTGCCACGGCCAATAACTTATCATTGGCATAGGTAACGGTACCGTGTAAATCGGCTTCTGATAAAATAGTTGTTTCATTAAATACTTGCTCACGAACCTTCAGTTCTTTGCCCGTTCTTTCGGTTTCGCTAAGCTGGCGACTGAGTTGTTCTTGCACGGCTTGTAACTCTTCCATGTTCTGGCGCATTTCTTCTTCTTGCGTTCTCAGCTCTTCACTTCGTTGTTGTGAATCTTCCAATAAAACTTTAATACGTTCTGTTGTGCGCGTTGAGATAATGGCCGATGTAATGCTTTCGCTTGCTTTCTTTAAAAAAGTAATTTGTCCGGGCGTAAAGTTTTTGAACGAAGCCAACTCTAACACAC
>CAYNKN010000401.1:0-3303 GCA_964397805.1 uncultured Chryseolinea sp.
ACCAAAGAGTAATAAAAAAGCCCCACGTGTGTGAGGCTTTAAATCGAATCTTATTTATCAAGTAGAAATTATGCTACTTGTGCTTGAAGTTTTTGCGATAATACAGATTTAGGTACAGCACCTACTTGCTTATCAACGATCTCCCCATTTTTAAAAACAAGTAATGTTGGGATGGAACGAATACCAAACTTGGCGGCAACCTGCGGATTTTCATCGACATTTAGTTTGCCAATAACAGCTTTGCCATCGTATTCTCCGGCAAGTTCTTCAACTACAGGGCCAATCATTTTACAAGGGCCACACCACTCTGCCCAAAAATCTACAAGTACCGGCTTATCTGATTGAAGGATTTCATCGAAGTTAGCATCGGTTAGTTCAATAGTCTTTCCCATGGGAATGTATAAGTTAAAAGTTCACGTATTAAATTCTTAAGTCGAACGCAAAGGTAAGTTTAATAGTTCAAAAGTGAATGCGCTACTTTCAGCACATCAAAAAACTACTTCTACCTCAATATCTCCGGCTTTTTTTATCTCGCGTACCATTTCATTTACGGGTTTAATCCGAAATTTTCTTGACATCAGCTCCAGATTAATATTTTCTTTCTCATCATAAATTTTCATGAAAAGCGGGCTACTGCCAGCAAACTCCAGGCATACTTCTTCTATCTGGTTGATCATCGCTGGGGTAAGGTCGCTCGTGTTGATTCTGAACTGTACGCCTTTTCCGCGCTTTAACCCCAATTCATTTAAGATTTCAATACTTCTTATTTTTAATTCCAAGTTTTGTTGACCCCACGTATTGCGGATTACGGCACCTTCCACAAATAAGAACCAGCCAATATTCATGAAGTTTTTAAACTTCAGGTAGTCGTCACCAAAAAGGGTGAATGTATAATTACCGCTGTAGTCCTCCAGTGTAAATTTCCCAAAAGGTCTTCCTGTTTTGGTGGTGCGATGTTCCACACCAGTAACAATACCTCCCATTTTAACTTCTCTGCCTTGCATGGTTTCCAAATCGGTTAACTCGCTACAAGCCGTTTTGCAGAAGGCATCCATTTCGAAACGAAAATTATCAAGCGGATGCCCCGAGATATAAATGCCTACTACCTCTTTTTCAAGATTAAGTTTTTCGATTTCACTAAACGGATCAACAGAATCAATACGCGGTGTGGGCATGGCGGCACCGGTGGTTCCACCAAATAAGCTCGCTTGGGCACTTTGCTCTTCTTGCTGCGATTTGGCGGCATACTTAATAGCCTTTTCAATTAAATTGATGTCACCATCTTTCGCATAAATATATTGCCTGCGATGCATACCTTCGAAGCAATCGAACGCGCCTGAAAGCGCTAAGCATTCAAATGTTTTTTTGTTGACCGAACGCTGGTTTAAACGCTTGGCAAAATGAAATAGATCGGTATACACACCGTTTGCTTCACGCTCGGCAATGATAGCTTCAACTGCTGATTCACCTGCTCCTTTAATCGCACCCAATCCAAACCGAATTTCTCCTTCTTTATTAACTTCAAAATAAACCCCCGATTCGTTTACATGTGGACCGAGTACATTTATGTTAAGGTTGCGGCACTCTTCAATAAAGAAGGTAACATTCTCTAAATTGTTTTGTGCGTGTGTAAGTACTGCGGCCATGTACTCTGCCGGATAGTTAGCTTTTAAGTAAGCTGTTTGATAGGCTACTAACGAGTAGCACGTAGAATGTGATTTGTTAAAGGCATACTGCGCAAACGCTTCCCAATCGGTCCATACTTTTTCACAAATATCTTGTGGGTGACCGTTCTTCTTACAGCCTTCGATGAATTGGTCTTTCATCTTATCCAACACAGACTTTAATTTTTTACCCATCGCTTTACGCAATACATCGGCATCGCCTTTACTAAAGCCTGCTAACTTTTGCGAGAGTAGCATAACCTGCTCTTGATAAACCGTAATGCCATAAGTCTCTGCTAAAAATTCTTCCATTCCTGGAAGATCATATTGAATGGGTTCGCGTCCGTGTTTTCGATTAATAAAGGTGGGGATATACTCCATGGGTCCCGGGCGATACAACGCATTCATGGCAATAAGATCTTCGAACTTATCAGGTTTAAGTTGGCGCAAATATTTTTGCATGCCCACACTTTCAAACTGAAATGTTCCGGTGGTTTCGCCTCGTTGAAAAAGTTGATAGGTTTTGGAATCGTCTAACGGAATGTCATCAATATTAATAGTAATACCTTTTCCTTTTTTTATGTTTCGCAGCGCTGTGTTAATAACCGATAAGGTGGTTAAACCAAGAAAGTCCATTTTTAACATACCGGCACTTTCTACTACGCTGTTATCAAACTGCGTTACCAGCATATCCGAATCGCGGGCAGTGGATACAGGAACAAACTTGGTTAAATCATCGGGAGTAATAATAACACCACATGCATGCGTGCCTGTGTTTCGCACAGAACCCTCTAAGATGATCGCTTGCTGCAATACTTGTGCTTTTAAGTCGCTTCCTTTTTTTAAGTCGGCTAACTCTTTAACATCTTTAAAAGCAGAATCTAACGTAGTGCCTGGGCGCTCCGGTACCATTTTGGCAATCAGGTTGGCGTCTGATAGCGGTAGTTCCATCACGCGTGCGCAATCGCGTATCGATGACTTAGCAGCCATTGTACCGTAAGTAATTATTTGCGCTACCTGACTTTTACCATACTTATCGATAACATATTTTAAAACTTTGTCACGTCCTTCATCATCAAAATCGATATCAATATCGGGAAGTGATACACGGTCGGGATTTAAGAAACGCTCAAAAAGTAAATCGTATTTAATCGGATCGACATTGGTTATTCCAATTGAATAGGCTACCGCAGATCCGGCAGCAGATCCACGACCAGGGCCAACGGAAACACCCATTTCGCGTGCTTTCGATGTAAAGTCTTGTACAATTAAAAAGTAGCCGGGATATCCTGTTTTTTTAATCGTCTCTAATTCAAAGTCTAATCGATCGCGAATTTCTGTTGTGATGGTTGTGTATTTTTTCTGTGCACCTTCGTATGTAAGGTGACGAAGGTAATCGTCTTCGGTTTCAAAGGTAGGAGGGATATCAAACTTAGGTAGAAGGACATTCCGTTCTAATGTATAGCTTTCTACTTTATCAATAATTTCACTAATGGTTTCAATGGCTTCGGGTAAGTCGCTGAAGATGGAGTTCATTTCTTCTTGCGACTTAAAATAAAATTCATTGTTGGGCATTCCATACCGATGCCCGCGGCCATATCCGATCGGTGTTGATTTAAACTCACCTTCTTTAATACAT
>CAYNKN010000402.1:0-3293 GCA_964397805.1 uncultured Chryseolinea sp.
AAAGGACACATGCTAAGATCAATTATCATTACTATCTGCAATACCAATAATACCATCGGTATAACCGCTAATCAAATCGCATAGATTTCTATAGGCGTGTTGTCAAAAAACACCGAACTTACTTGATGTACCAAAAGAAGCGATCATGATAAAACAACTCCTTATCGTTATGCTATGGGCGGCATCGCTTACCCTGTGTCGAGCCAATTCGATACTTATTCCGATGGATGGCAAGCAACGTAATCATTTAAAAGCATATGGTGTGGCATTTTTTATGTTGAAAAAAGAGCAACATGTCGATTGGCTATTAAACTATCGCGATGGCAGTTTTCTCTTACCTTACTCAACCATAGCACACAACGAGTGTACTATACGCGGCATTTCGTTCGACATACTATCCGACATAAAAGTTAATTCTATTCTACTTGAAATTGCTAGCCCAGCCGTTAATATGAATGTTGTTCGACTTGAAACCGCACCGCGCATTGCGGTGTACTCACCGAAGAGTGAATTTGTAACCGATGAAACAGATGCCGTTATACTCGTGCTCGACTATGCAGAAATACCTTATACTATTTTATATGACGAAGAAATTGAAGCTAATACATTATCATCGTTTGATTGGCTTCACTTACATCATGAAGATTTTACTGGCCAACCTGCACGATCGTTCAGGCGAGAGGCCGATGTGATGCAAATGAAAATACAAGCGCTTACTGCTACACGTTTGGGTTATACATCAGTACCAGTAATGAAGTTAGCCGTTGCCAAAAAAATAAAAGCATTTTGCGCAGCCGGAGGTTATCTCTTTGCTATGTGTTCTGGAGCAGAAACATTTGATATCGCGCTTGCTTCTGAAAGTACATTTATAGAGGAGTATGAAGAAACGGATGAATCAACTCACGCGTTAGACTATTCTAAAACCTTGGCTTTCGAAAACTTTATTCTAGAACCTGCATACACGCGTAAATTTTCTAATATCAATTCTGGTCGCGATTATTTCGAGACAGCAAATGGATATTTTAGATTATTCTCTTTTTCGGCTAAATGGGATATCATACCTACCATGCTTAACCAAAATCATGAACAAGTTATACGCGAGTTCAACGGACTTACCACAGCTTTTAATGCTACCTTAGTCAAACCAGAAGCACTGGTGCTTGGTGAAAATAAACAAGCACAACGAGTACGATACATTTATGGAGAATTGGGGCGTGGCCATTGGACATACTATGGTGGGCATGATCCGGAAAGTGCCTCCGGACGAGGGCGTGGCGCTATTGATTTAAACCAATACCCAAACTCGCCCGGTTATCGCTTAATTTTAAATAACGTACTATTCCCCTCCGCCAAAAAGAAAAAACAGAAAACATAAAATCGATGCGTTCATCACATTTCTATTTTAAAAACATGACGCATTCACGTACTTACCTTAATAGATTTCCATGGAACTAAATAAGATTTATCAATCGGCAGAAAACCAATGTATTCTTTTTACTATTTTTCCGAAAACTAAAATCACCCCTTGTATGAAATACAGATTAACCTTCGCCTTTATCTTTGTTCTAATTCTTACCAGTTTCGGTCAACAGACCAATCAACCTGTTCCTAACAATTGGTTTTTATTAGATCCGGAAACCGACAGTATTCAAGGTGTTAGCGCTGAAAGAACCTATAATACTTTATTAAAAGGCAGACCTTCACGTACTGTTATTGTTGCTGTTATTGATTCTGGTATCGACTATGAGCACGAAGATTTGAAAGATGTAATGTGGATTAACACGCGTGAAATTCCTGGCAATGGAATAGATGATGATAAAAACGGTTATGTTGATGATGTGTACGGTTGGAATTTTATTGGTGGCAAGGAGGGAAACATTGAACATGAAACATTGGAGATAACGCGTGAGTATGCCCGATTAAAAAAGAAGTATGATGGACTTAGTGCCGAAACAGTCAGTAAAAAACAAAAAGTAGAATTCGAAGAATGGGAAACCATTAAAAAAACTTTTGAAGAAGAGAAATCCAAAGCAGACCAGCAGTATGCATTTTATAATCAGTTGTATGAAAACATTTCGTTTGCTATCGATACCCTAAAACGCGTGTTGGAAGTTGAAAAACTTACGTATGATTTAGTAAGTAAGCTGGAAACTGAGCATGAGAAAATTAAAAAAGCGAAGGAGTCATTATCGATGATCTATACAAATGTTGGAAAAGAAGCGGATGTGGAACAAATACTACCACAGATTAAAGATGGTGTTAACCATTTCGAAAAACAAGCCCAATATAATTACAACCCTGATTACGATCCACGAAGTATTGTAGGAGACGACCCAACGAATGTGACCGAAAAATATTACGGAAATAATGATGCGAAGGGACCTGATTCTTTTCACGGAACACACGTAGCCGGCATCATTGCTGCAAACAGAAAAAATGAAATTGGTATAAATGGTATTGCTGATAATGTGAAGATTATGTCGGTACGTGCAGTACCCGATGGTGATGAACGCGATAAAGATGTAGCTAATGCCATTTATTATGCCGTAGATAATGGTGCGCACATTATTAACATGAGTTTTGGAAAAGCACTGTCGCCTCAGAAAGCTATTGTCGATAAAGCAGTAAAATATGCCGAGTCGAAAGGTGTGCTCCTTATACACGCGGCAGGTAATGATGGAAAAAGTAATGATACCGATCCTTCGTTTCCAAACAGTTCTTTTGAAAACGGTAAGCAGGCAAAAAATTGGCTAGAGATTGGCGCTTCGAGCTGGGGTGCTGGCGATCGGTTGGTTGGATCATTTTCAAACTATGGAAAAAAGAGTGTGAGTCTGTTTGCTCCTGGTGTAAGAATTTATTCCACTACACCCAGCAATGAGTATGGTATAGCGCAAGGAACAAGTATGGCAAGCCCGGCTACGGCAGGAGTTGCTGCCATATTAATGTCGTACTTTCCAGAACTTACTGCGGTAGAAGTAAAAGATATCTTATTGCAAAGCACCCGCAAATTTGATGGCCTACAAGTAAAAAAGCCCGGCTCAAAAGATTCGATCTACTTTAATGAATTAAGTAGCAGCGGTGGTGTAGTAAATGCATATGAAGCAGTAAAACTTGCGTTAGCCACGAAGCCCGGATTAAAAAATAAATAGCAGCGAGTAGACAAAAAAACTTTTTTAGGATTACACCTCACAATCATCTCTGAATGATTGTGAGGTGTTTTTTTTGATGAGTATGTTTTAAAAAAAAATAACTCTGATCAACAAAATAAGAACAACCACTCTAAAGGCACAAGT
>CAYNKN010000403.1:0-3270 GCA_964397805.1 uncultured Chryseolinea sp.
AAGCACATCTTACAGATGGTACCGAGCTGAGCATTAATGCGCCATCAGAAATGCCCGATGTTACCCGCATAAAAAGTATTGAAGAGCCCTACATAAAAGCACAGATTATCACGAAGTCAGAATACATCGGGCCGATTATTGGCTTATGTATGGATAAACGTGGAATCATTAAGAATCAGCACTACCTCACTACCGATCGCGTAGAGATGTCGTTCGAAATGCCACTCTCCGAAATCGTATTTGATTTCTTTGATAAGCTAAAATCTATTTCACGCGGCTATGCTTCATTAGATTATCACTTAATTGGATTTCAAGTATCCGATATGGTGAAGTTAGATATTATGTTGAATGGCGAGAAAGTAGATGCGTTAAGTGCTATTGTGCATCGAAGCAAATCACAAGATTGGGGAAGAAAACTTTGTGAAAAATTAAAGGAATTAATTCCTCGTCAAATGTTTGAGATTGCCATTCAGGCGGCTATTGGACAGAAGATCGTATCGCGTGAAAATATTAGTGCCATTAAGAAAAACGTTATTGCCAAATGTTACGGTGGCGATATTTCGCGTAAACGAAAATTACTGGAGAAACAAAAGAAAGGAAAGAAGCGCATGCGTCAGATTGGAACAGTAGAAGTGCCACAAGAAGCATTTATGGCTATTCTGAAAATTGATTAAATTTCGTTCATGGAAGAAAGAAATTACGATGAAGTACTATCTGAAATGTTGATTCAATTAGATCAATTGGACAGACGTATGGAGCGAGCTGAAAAGCGAATGGATAAAGCCGATAAACGCCTTGATCTAAGCATAAAGAGATTAGTAAAGGGGGAAACTCGTATGGAGACCTTCGATAGAAAATTAGATCAATCCATAAAAGTTTTGGAACAATCACTAAAAGATCAAAGGGAGTTTAGTAAAATGCAATCTCGAATCAATCAGTATTTTTTAGACTTTATAAAAAAGAATTCTTCAAAAAAATAATGAAAGAAAAATCGTCAGACGGCAAGAAGACAATTGAAGCCATGTTAATGAAGTTGCGTGAGATAGGTAATCGGAGTAAAAAGGCATTAAAAAAGTCTGAAGTCTCTGGACAGAAAGAGGATAAAAAGTTTGAAAGGGAGTTAGTAGCGTTCCATAAAAAGTACGGTAAATGAAAGAGCTTAAAAAAATTATGATACGCAAGTAGAATTCAATTATGAAAAGGATACTAGTTTCTCAGTCTTTGATATCCCATTAAACTTAAGCAAGGAACTCATCTTGTAAATTTAGTTTACAAGATGAAAAATAATATCATGACAGACACAACCACATACACACTCATCGATGGTAGAAAAATTTCTTCAGACATCAAAGGTGAGATTATGCAAAAAGTTGCCGAGCGTAAAGCTACCGGCAAAAAACTACCGCACTTAGCCATTATTTTAGTGGGCGATGATGGCGCGAGTCAAACGTATGTAGACAATAAAGTAAAGGCGTGTAAAAGCGTTGGCTATCACTACACCATGATGCGCTTTGCTGATACCATTAGTGAAGAAAAATTAATGAAGCACATCGATCATGTAAACAATGATGATGATGTAGATGGTTTTATTGTTCAACTTCCGCTACCACCCCATATTTCGGTCGAGAATATTACAGGTAAAATTCGTTCAGATAAAGATGTAGACGGATTTACCAATCATAACTTCGGCAGTATTATTTCAAAGAGTCCGCTACTGATGCCCGCTACACCATTTGGCGTTATGGAGTTGTTGCGCAGATACAATATCGAAACAGAAGGTAAACATGCCGTGGTAGTTGGTGCCAGCCGTATTGCCGGTGCGCCATTAAGTATGATGTTAACCGAACAAGGACGTGCCACGGTTACTATTTGTCATAAGTTTACGAAAGACCTAGCAAGTTATACCCGTGCTGCCGATATACTCTTAGTAGCTGTAGGTAAACCCGGATTGATTACCGGGGATATGGTAAAAGAAGGTGCTGTAGTAATTGATATAGGTACAACACGCGTTGAGGGTCCTCAGTTTGCCAAAGGTTGGGCAATTAAGGGTGATGTAGACTTTGCCAGTGTATCTCCAAAAGCTTCGCACATTACACCTGTTCCGGGTGGTGTTGGCCCCATGACCATCGCCTCATTACTATTGAACACATTGCGCGCAGCAGAGCTCAGAAATCCATAATATTTTTAAAAGTGAATGGTAAGCACCTCGTTAAAACCCACGCATGCAGCTCCACCGATGGCACTTCCGCTCATGGAAGATTTCTATACCATTCAGGGTGAAGGTTTTTTTCAAGGAAATGCCGCTTATTTTATTCGTTTAGGTGGTTGTGATGTAGGGTGTGTGTGGTGCGATGTAAAAGAATCGTGGGACGCTCTAGCCCATCCGTTGGTTTCGGTAGATGAAATGGTGGAACGTGCCAAAGCTAGTGGTACTAAAATAGTAGTAGTAACGGGTGGCGAGCCATTAATGTATGACTTAACATTACTTACAGAAACCCTTCACCGCGCCGGTTTAAAAACCAATATTGAAACATCCGGTGTTTATTCCATTACCGGTTCGTGGGATTGGATATGCTTTTCACCAAAAAAATTTAAAACGCCTCACCGAACTGTTGCTCAGGTTGCCAACGAATTAAAAGTCGTTGTTTATAATTCATCTGATTTTGCCTGGGCAGAAACATTTGCCAGCCAGGTTAATCCAACGTGTCAACTTTTTTTGCAACCAGAGTGGTCGCGCGAAAAAGAAATGGTACCACTCATTATTGAATATGTAAAGAAGAACCCACAATGGCAGGTTTCTTTACAAGTACATAAGTATATGAATATTCCGTGATTGCGTAAATGGATATACAAACATGCATTGAACAAATGAACACCTGGGGACAAGCGAAAGTCCCCTTTTTGTTTATGATTGATTTTGAAATGCAACAACCTTGGATAAGTAAGGTAAGCGATATTGATCCGGCCATATTATTATATGATATCAATGGATTTACCAACAGTACGCCTCCATTAAAATTAAACTCCCATGTTTCGGTTAGTACGTTTCCAATGGATATGGAATCGTATAAAAAAAAATTTGATCTGGTTTTTAAACACCTTTCGCGAGGCGATTCATTTTTAACAAACTTAACAGTAAAGACACCTGTTGAACTTACGGGTTCGTTAATCGATATCTTTTATCGGGGTAAAGCACGCTACAAAGTATTGGTGGACGATGCGTTTTTAGTTTTTTCACCCGAGTCATTTGTGCGGATAGAGCAAGGAAAA
>CAYNKN010000404.1:0-3264 GCA_964397805.1 uncultured Chryseolinea sp.
AATCGGGGTGGCAATCCCTAAAACTTTCGTGTGCAGAAGTAGTGCCTGTAGCCCTCAATAAAATATATTTACCGCATGGAAATAATTCTTTTACTGGTAGGCCTTGCCGTTGGCGCATTGGCAGGTTGGCTTATGGCTAAATTCAAATTCTCGGCAGAAACACAGCAAACTGCAGCAAGTGTATTAGTAGAACAAGAAAAAAGTAAAGCCCTTTTACAACAACTTCAGGAAACACGCTTAGCGCTAGAAAACGAACGTGTGGCAGGACAAGCAGCGCAAACTAAATTAGCCACGGCAGAAGCTGATTTCCGAAACATTCAGTTAAAACTAACAGAGCAAAAAAAAGAAGTAGAAGGTTTACACGAAAAATTTTCGATCCAGTTTAAAAACTTAGCGAATGATATCTTCGAAGAAAAAAGCAAAAAATTTACCGATCAGAATAAAACCAACTTGGGAGAAATTCTTAATCCGTTAAAAGAAAAAATAACTGACTTCGAAAAAAAGGTAGAACAAACCAACAAAGAAAATATCGATCGGCACTCGGCTATGCGCGAGCAGTTAATTAATCTGAAAGAACTTAATCAACAAATTACAAAAGAAGCCAGCAATCTTTCGAAGGCATTACGGGGCGAATCAAAAACACAAGGTACATGGGGCGAAATACAGTTGGAAGCCATCTTAGAGCGCGCAGGTCTTCAAAAAGATATTCATTACTTTAAAGAAAAGAATTTCAAAAATGAAGAAGGTCTTAATCAACGATTAGACTACATCATTAAATTACCCGATGACAAATACCTTGTGCTCGACTCCAAGGTTTCGCTAACAGCCTACAGTAATTTCTTTAACGCAACCGATGAAATTGAACAAGCCAAATTTTTAAAACAGCATTTAGATAGCGTATACTCTCACATCAAATTATTAGGTGAAAAAAATTACCAGAATTTGTACGAAATTAATCAGCCCGATTATGTAATGATGTTCGTAGCCAATGAACCTGCGCTAACCATTGCCCTGAAAGAAGATATTGCTTTATATGAAAAAGCCTTAGATAAAAATATTGCACTTGTTTCTACTACAACGCTACTCGCTACCTTACGCACCATTAGCTACATTTGGAAACAAGATTTACAGAACAAAAATGCACTAGAAATCGCCCGGCAGGCAGGATCACTATACGATAAATTCCAAACACTGATAGAAGATTTAACCAAAGTAGGTAATAACCTAAAGAGCACTCAAAATAATTATCAAGATGCCATGAACAAATTAGTAGATGGTAAAGACAACTTGGTAAGAAAGACAGAACGTTTAAAAGAATTGGGAGCAAAGACAACAAAACAATTGAGCCAACAGTTACTAGACAGAGCCTCTGAATAACATGATCAATTTATAAACCCACACATATAAACATCTATTTAAAAATTAGCAACCCATTACTTTATGAAAAAATTCATCTACGCCATTATCGTACTCGCGTTGGCTTCTTGTGCGAGTGTAAAAACATCAGCACCATTGACAGAAACACCCATTGGCCAATGGCAGTGTAGCATTACCGGAACTCCCGAAGGTGATGTAGAGGCCATACTTACTATCGCCCAAAAAGATAATACCTATACAGCCGTGTTAACAGCGCAAGGCAGTGATCTACCCTTTACTGATTTCAGCTACATAGCTGCAACTAAAAAAACAGTAGGCAGCTTTTACTATTCAGGAACATCCGTGCAGTTGATTGCCGATTTACAAGGCGATGAACTAACTGGTGCGATGGAAGCTGGCGGTGCAGCCTTCCCATTTAAAGGTATCCGTAAAAACTAATTACTCACACTGTAGACACACAGTTATCCAACAATGAAAATTACTCCCGATAATAAGCTCCGAAAATTAATTATAGTAGGCGACAGGGTATTGATAAAACCTGCTAAACAAGATGATAAAACTTCCAGCGGCCTGTACCTGCCCGCAGGTGTACAAGAAAAAGAAAAAATTCAGCGTGGGTATATTATAAAAGTTGGCCCAGGTTACCCACTGCCACTACCAGCTGACGAAGAAGATATCTGGAAAGGTAAAGAAGACCAGGTAAAGTATCTACCACTTCAGGCGCAAGATGGCGACCTCGCTATATTCTTACAGAAAGGTGCTATCGAAGTGATGTATGAGGATCAAAAATATTTTATTGTTCCACAAGCCTCTATCTTAATGTTAGAACGCGAAGAAGATCTGTAATATGGCTGGACTTTCGTTTGACGTTTTACGAGTAGGAAAAAAATACAGACTCATTAATTTCAATGAGCAACACGATTTCATTATTGAAAGTGTGTTGGCTAATGGTGATTTCAAGGTAAAAGATATTCATACCCTGGAGCGTTACAAGCTAAAAGATTTATTGTCATTCGGTAAAGGGAAAGATTTTATTTTAGAAGATCTTATCTAATCAATCTATGATGTCAACTAAAATATCACCCGCTACCCTGGCCGATGCGGAAGCGATCAGCGAATTAGTCAACAGCGCCTATCGAGGTGAAACAGGTAAACAAGGTTGGACTACCGAATCAGACTTTATTACAGGTACCCGCACGCATGTTGATGTTATCGCATCAACATTAAAAACTCCCGGGCATCAAATCTTAAAGTATGTAGATGGAGGCGAACTGCTGGGTTGTGTTGAAATTCACAAAGAAGGCCATAAGCTTTATTTAGGAATGCTAACTGTACGACCAAGTTTACAAGGTAAAGGGCTGGGGAAAAAATTAATGGCAGCCGCGGAGCAAGAAGCAAAGCAACAACAATGCACATCTATTTTCATGACGGTAATTTCGATACGAAAAGAATTAATTGACTGGTACAAACGGCACGGCTATGCCGAGACCGGAGAACGAAAACCTTTTGCCTTTACTGATCCTCGTTTTGGCACACCTACTAAACCCCTTGAGTTTATTGTTTTACAAAAACAGTTACCTACTCTTTAACATCAAATCGATTAACTAACCCTTAATCTGGAGAGTAAACCGATTAACCCTATTTTAATTTTTGTACCTGTTTATTATTACTTACTTCGACACCAAAATATTTCCCATGACACGCATCCTTTCCATCACTTTACTTTTTGCAAGTACGTTCGTGCTGGCTCAAAACCCAGACATGCCATCCGACTTCCTTACGAAGGAATGGCACAAAGAGCGCAGGCAACAACTTCGTGAAAAATTACCCAACAACTCAGTGGCCGTTTTCTTTGCCAATGCCGTGCGCAACCGAAGTAATGATGTC
>CAYNKN010000405.1:0-3258 GCA_964397805.1 uncultured Chryseolinea sp.
TATCAATCGTACGTCAATCTTCTACCGGAGCCGCCACTAACATCATTGCTGGGTTAGGTGTAGGTATGATGTCAACCGCTATTCCTATTTTAATCATCGCGCTAGCTATTATGGGTGCATTTCATTTTGGTGGATTGTATGGTATTGCCATTGCCGCGGTAGGTATGCTTTCCAACTTAGGAATTCAATTAGCTGTTGATGCATACGGACCAATTTCAGATAATGCAGGTGGTATTGCAGAAATGTCGGAGCTTCCAAAAGAAGTTCGTCAGCGCACGGATAAGTTAGATGCTGTTGGAAATACTACTGCTGCTATTGGTAAAGGTTTTGCCATTGCCTCGGCCGCATTAACTGCGCTAGCATTATTTGGTGCCTTCATGACAACCGCCAAGTTAGGCTCTATTGATGTTTCGAAAGCCAATGTAATGGCCGGATTGTTTATTGGTGGTATGTTACCCTTTGTGTTTTCTGCGTTAGCGATGAATGCAGTTGGCCGTGCAGCTATGTCGATGATCGAAGAAGTGAGAAGACAATTTTCTTCAATACCCGCACTAAAAGCTGCACTCGATGCTATGAGAAGAAATGGTGAAACCGAAGTGAAAGATTGGTCTGCCGAAGATCAGAAAATATTTCAAGATGCCGATGGAAAAGCTGAGTATGGTAAGTGTGTGGAGATTTCAACAAAAGCAGCTATCCGCGAAATGGTACTTCCAGGATTAATGGCTGTTATTGCTCCGGTAATTATTGCTTTCTTACCTGGTTTTGGTGCAGAATCATTAGGCGGTATGTTGGCCGGTGTAACTGTATCGGGTGTATTGATGGCTATTTTTCAATCGAACGCTGGTGGAGCTTGGGATAATGCCAAGAAAAGTTTTGAAGAAGGCGTTGAGATTAACGGGCAGATGTATTACAAAAAATCTGAGCCGCATAAGGCAGCCGTAGTTGGTGATACAGTAGGTGATCCGTTTAAAGATACTTCTGGGCCTTCGCTTAATATTTTATTAAAGTTAATGAGTGTTGTTGCCTTGGTGATCGCGCCAACATTAGCACTGCGAACGCCAGCAACGGAGGTTTCTAAGAAAACGCCAACCGAAATTGTTAAGGAAGTCGCTGAAGTTCAGTCTACTGAGACAAACTAAACACGACCTTCTCTATACATATTTATTGAAAAGCTTCCGCTCTTGGAAGCTTTTCTTATTTTTGGCTATACACCTTTTGGGTCATCCCCAACATACCGAGGTGCCATCGATAACATAACACATTGTTTAAACAACATGAACCATGAGATCACTAAGTATACTATTCACTTTAATATCATCCGCATGCCTGGCTCAAACCAGCATTTTAGGTAAATGGAGATCTGTTGATGATACCTCTGGTGAAGAGAAATCTATTGTAGAAATTATTGATCGCGGAGGGAAAGTCTATGGCAAGATTGTTAAGATTTTTCCCAATGATGGCGATGACCCTGACCCAGTATGTGACAAGTGTCCGGAAGATGACGCGCGATATAAAAAGAAGATTATCGGTATGGAGATTATTAAAGACATGAAAAAAGTAGGTAACGAATATGACGATGGTACTATCTTAGACCCCGAAGCAGGAAAAGTTTACCGATGTAAACTTTGGATGGAGGGAAATTCATTAAAAGTACGTGGTTACTGGGGGCCTTTTTATCGAACTCAAACTTGGAAGCGAGCCGGTTAACCCTACTTCAAAACCACTTATCGGAAAATTAGTAAATAAATAAATCACTAGGTTACTGCCAGCCACATCATGGTATACAGGTCGAGCTCAAGCATGGACGAAAAAGAGATCTTCGAACGCATTTGTAAAGGCGATGAAAAGGCTCTAGAAGTCATTTACAAAAAATATTATCGGATGATGACCAAGCTGGTCATTACCAATAGTGGAACAGAGGAAGAAGCGCGCGATGTTTATCAAGACGCACTGGTTGTTTTTTGGCAAAAAGCAACTTCAGGTAACCTGATTCTCACGTCCAAGATGAGTACGTTTATCTACAGTATTTGCCAGAATTTATGGCGGAAAGAATTAGATAGAAAAAAACGTCTCTCGAATGAAGAAAAAGACGCCTCTGTTTCGTTAGATACAGATACGGCTGAGCGCGAAAAGATAATGGCAGCGTGTATTAACCAGTTGGGTGACACCTGCAAAAAAGTATTGATGTATTATTACTTTGAAGAAATGTCGATGCAAGACATTGCCGAGAAGTTAGGATTTGCAAATACAGATACTGCAAAAACGAAGAAGTATAAATGCAAGAAAAAATTAGATGAGTTGGTAAAAGCTCAATATTCAGAACAGGATTTTTTAGACTAGGATTATGGCATCAGAGAGAGATTTAGCATTGTTAGACGATTACCTAGGCAACCGAATGGATGCTTCGGGTAAAGAAGCCTTTGAGCAATACGTGGAGAACAATCCTGACCTACAAGGGGAATCGAAATTCCAACAACAAATTATTGAAGGTCTACGTAAAGAGCGAGCGGCCGAACTGAAGGCTATGCTTAACCGCATTCCCGTATCATCCATCCCTCCATCGGATAAGATTCCTTTTGCCGCAAAATTAGCATTGGCTGTAGCCATTTTAATTGGGATAACGTCAGGGGTTTATTTGTTTGTAACCGAACCTGTTACTATATCTCCTCAAGTTGAATTTGAGACACCTGCGGTAGAACCCAATCAAAATATGCCAGCGCCAGAAGTGATAGAGTCAATTCCTGAAAATGATGAGGTTGAACCTTCCAAAGAAATACAATCAACACAAAAAGAAACAACTTTACCTCAGGTAACAGAAAGCAAACCACCAGTTATTGATGTTTTTGATCCGAACGAAGAAGTAGAACAAGCTGCCGACATAGCTACAGAAGGTAAACCAGAAGGTGCTACTACGGCTGCTCCTACCTTGATTATTGAAGTAGATGCTTCTAACAAAAAATACTCCTTCCACTACCAGTTTAAGGAAGGTAAGTTATTCTTGTTTGGCACATTTGAAGATAACCTGTACGAGATCATGGAATTCTTCACCGATAATAAGCGAACAGCATTCTTGTTTTATAAAAACAACTATTATCTCCTCAATGAAGAGTCCGAAAAGATTAAGCCGCTAACAGCCGTAACCGATGCTACGCTGCTCAAGAAACTTCGAAATTATCGAAAGAACTAAAACGCTAAAAAGCCCTACTTCCCGGTAGGGCTTTTTTTGTGCTCACCACCAATCAAACGGTCGCGTGCGCA
>CAYNKN010000406.1:0-3257 GCA_964397805.1 uncultured Chryseolinea sp.
TCGCTCGGCAGCGGCACTAATAGAGCCAGACTCCTTTTTATAACTTACTAGATAGCCGTCTTCATCCACTTCAATAACAAAAACAATTTGTCCGGTTTCATTGTCTGGAACATTTGGTTCGGGAATCTTATCCCAATCCCATCCATTTAAATCTAAACCTGACCCTGTGCCACCAGCACCACCGCCTTGTTTACCATACAGTGCTTTAGCATCTAATGAACCTTGTGGATTTCCTTTATCGCCTGCTTTATCTTTATCATCACCCTGACTTCCGGGCTTACCTTCTTTATCGCCAGTACCTTGTTTATCCGATTCAGTTTTTTGTGTACTGGGTTTATAAACAGTTTCTGGATTTTCCTTGGGCTTTGTCTCGGTTTTAGTCTCCGTCTTAGGCTCTACTTTCTTTTCTTCAACTTTTTCTTTGGGTTTTTCAATCGGCTTTACTTCTTCCTTCTTTTCCTTTATCGCAACGGGACTTTCAATCTTAGAAACAATTTGTTGTTCAACCGGCTTTGTATCGGCTGGCTTTACATCTTCGGTAACTGCTTCAGACGGATCTGCTGGTTTAGCTTCTACCGGTTTACTTTCTGCTTGCTCGGGTTTATCACCATCATTACCTACAGGAGTCCGAGGTTGTACATCGCCACTCCCTTGATTATCCATCCCAAAATTTAATTCGATACCGTACTCAGGAAGTGGCGGGTCTGGCGCGCGCCATGCTACAATAAAAAAGAGCAACAACAACACCAGTCCCTGTAACCCAATAGAGGTAAACAGAGCGATCCGTTTGTTCTTTTTTTCTTGTTCTTCCTCGCGCATACTAATATTATTTACCCGGCTTGGTAGCAACCACTACTTTTGCCTCTAATGATGTAGCAATATCAGCTACATACACTAAATGTTCTGAAGGTGTTTCTTTGTCGATGTGTAAAACAACCGATCCTCCAGCACCACCCAGTCTGCTTTTAAGTTCACCTTCTAACGTTCCTTTCGTTACCTTCTTATCGTTTACATAATACTGCAAATCTTTTGTTACCGTTACCGAAACCTTTTGAACTTCAATGGTACTTGATTTACTACTTGGTAAGTTAACCGGTAAGCCGGAAGGTGTTACAAAAGAAGAAGTCAACATAAAGAAAACCAATAACAAGAAAATGAGATCTGTCATGGAAGCCATGTTGAAGGCTGCATCTATTTTACTTTTAGATTTCAGGTTCATAAGTGTTCAACGCGAGTTGAGTTAGCGTGGTTCCTGAAGAAGATCAATAAAATCGATTGACGTATATTCCATTCTATGAATAACCTTCTGCACTCTTGATACTAGAAAGTTGTAAGCCAAGTAGGCAACAATTCCTACCATAAGACCTGCCACGGTGGTTACCATTGCTGTATAAATACCAGACGATAGCAACTTGGGACTTACCGAGCCCTCTTCTTGCGATATGGCAATAAAGGCATTCACCATCCCCATTACTGTTCCGAGAAAGCCCATCATGGGTGCGGCACCCGCTATCGTGGCGAGTGTAGGCAGGTTCTTCTCTAATTTAAACACTTCTATCTTACCCACATTTTCAATGGAGGCTTCAATTGTTTTAAGGGGGCTACCAATTCGGCTTACTCCCTTTTCAATCATGCGGGCAATGGGCGAATCGTTTTGAGAACAAAGAATCTTTGCACCGTTAATATCGCCCTTTAGCACAAGCCCTTTTACTTTATTCATGAAAGGGTCTGGATCTTGATTGGCTTTGTTAATAGTAAGCAAGCGTTCGATAAACAGGTAGATGGCAATAAACCAACTTATTACGATAGGTATCATCATGAAACCTCCCTTCATGGCGAGGTCAATAATCGATAGCGACTGATCTACCGGAGACTCTGTCTCTGCGGCTATATCAGTAACAATTTGAAGTAAAATCATGGAGCGTAAAAGGTTAAAAAATATGTAAGCTCACTGTGTAGCTAATAAAATTCAATTAGCAAGAATAACGCCAAGGCAGTAACAGAATGGTATTCGCTATTAATAGCGTACTACCCATACCTCACTTCCGTAATTGCCACCTTTCAAGGCATCAGCTTCAGCTTGGGCATCAGCATAATTATCTCGATCGCTTACAGCAATGCGGTAGAATTTTGATTTACCAAATGGTGGAATAATCTTTGAACTCACCCCATCATTCTTTAACTTTTTGGCAAAGTCTAAAATCAAATCTCCATCAATCGCGTTAACATTTCTTTTATAAACTAAAATCTTACAACGTAGTAACGACCAGTTCGCTGATCTAGTGTTTCAAACTCACCATCTTTTGGTGCCAGGTTCGCTAATGAATCTAAACGTTTTTGCTCCGCTTCACGTGCTTGTAGTTCAACTAATCTGCGTGCTTCTTCAGCTTCTTTATCTCTCGCTGCTTGTTCAATCTGTGCTCTTCGTGCCTCTGCTTCCTCTTTATCCTTTTGAGGTTTATACATAGCAAAGTACCATGCTGCACCACCTGCTAGAATAAGAATGAATAATATGCCCAATACCTTTGGTAAAATAGAAGGCTTCTCTTCTTCAAATCGATAGCTAGAAGAGTACGGTTCTTCTGTTTCTTCACTGTAACTTTCTTGATCAACCTCCTCTGGTTGTGTAGCTTCTTCGTAAACAGTTTCTTCGGAGTAGCTTACTGTTGATTCTTCTATGACAGGTTCTGGTTCTTCAGCTACTGGCTCATCGCGCTTGAGGGGTTCGTATTCAATCTCCGGAAGCCCAAAGGTATCATCAGGCTCGTTGTAGATATAATCGTTGTTTTCTTCTTCGTCTTGCTTTTTCTTTCTGGCCATGTTCAGGACAATTAAGGTTTAAGGAACAAGGTAATCATACAAAAATAAGCTAAAATAAGTCTCATACAAACATGTGCAGACTTCGCCACGATGATCGCCCGGTTGATCTACATTAAAAACTCCAGGTAATACCTGCCATTACTTGAAAGCCTCTAACTGGGTAGTTAAGGAAAACAGGATAGTTATTCGAAGTAATATTGTTGAATTGCAAGAACATGGAGAAACTGTTGGAGAATAAGTACTCAGCCTTGGCATTTAAGTCAAACGCATTAGCAACCTTAACCGACTGCATGGATACGGGATCAATGGCACGCATACCACCTTGAGCAATGAGATCTGATGTAATGATAATTTTCTCATAGATGTTAAGCGATGCATTGGCTGTTAGTTTAAATGTTGGTCGATGCCAAGCATCTGCCAATTCATCGGTATTGTAG
>CAYNKN010000407.1:0-3254 GCA_964397805.1 uncultured Chryseolinea sp.
GAAAAAATTAAAAACACAAAATGTATTTGTTATTACACTAGACGGTTTGCGTTGGCAAGAACTGTATACGGGTGCCGACTCTTTGCTAATCACGAATAAAGATTTCACCAAAGATCCGCTGGGGTTGAAAGCACAGTTCTGGGCTGACACTCCAGAAGCCCGACGAAAATTACTTATGCCTTTCTTTTGGACTCACTTAGCCAAGCAAGGTCAACTATATGGCAATCGAAATTTTAATAACAACGTTGATTGTAGTAATTACATGTGGTTTTCATATCCGGGCTATAATGAAATATTGTGTGGATTCTCAGATGATGAGCGCATTAAGAGCAACAATAAAATTGAGAATCCAAATGTTACGGTGCTAGAGTATTTAAATAAGTTACCAGCTTATAAAGGAAAGGTTGCTGCGTTTGGTTCATGGGATGTGTTTCCTTTTATCGTTAATAGTAATCGTAGTGGTATTCCGGTTAATGCGGGGTTTGATGTGGCTAAAGGAACTACCTTAACTGAACGCGAAAAGTTTTTAAATGAATTACAATCAGAAATACCAAGTCCGTGGGGAGGTGTTCGGCTAGATGGGTTTACGCATCACTACGCCTTAGAATACATGAAGAAAAATAAACCCAAGGTGGTTTACATTGCGTATGGTGAAACGGACGACTTTGCACATGATGGAAAGTATGATGCGTATTTACGATCGGCCCTTCAAACCGATAAATTTATTGAAGGGTTATGGAATTTTATTCAAGCTACACCAACATATAAGGATAAAACAACGCTGTTAATTACAACCGATCATGGCAGAGGTACAGTACCTATTGCTACATGGAAAGATCACGGAACTCGAATTGAAGGTGCTGGACAAATTTGGTTTGCCGTAGTCGGGCCCGATACTCCACCCGTAGGTGAAGTAAAGAATGAAGGACAATACTATCAAAATCAGGTAGCCAAAACAGCGGCTGCTTTTTTGGGTGTTGATTACACCAATGAAAAAAAAGTAGGAGAGGTTATTAAACCAATGATAAACAATAAGTGATGTATCGCTTATTAGGTGTACTCTTAATTTTAATTGTCGGCTGTTCATCAAGGAACGAGCAGCCTACATATATGCCGTACACCTTTCTGTTTAGTGATACGCTGGATATTGAACGATCCGCTATTAGATATCAATTTGATTCAATTCCCAAACCAGTATGTAGCGGATACACAATCGAAGGCTCTTGGTTTTTCAGTTTAGGCGATTCAACCGAAGGATTAAATGCAATCGTAAAAAATAATTTGATTGAAGAAGTTTTATTGCCGCATCAGGTGGCTATACCAAATCGTGCATGCTGGTATTCAAAATCAATTACCATTCAAAATCCAGGAATACTTACACTTCATGCAGATGATGGCGCACAACTTTTTATTGAGGGTAAACAAGTTAGACGAATACGAGATGGTTATTTTCCGATTGACACCATCGGAACACTACACGTAACCATTCGTGTTTTAAATAATGCAATGAGTGGTGGACTAAAGCGTGTTTTGTTTTCTACCCACACAGAGTTTAGTGATTTTGAAAAATCTATCACACACTACCAGCGCTTACAACAACTTACTACAAAAGCTCGCTTAAAAGTGCAAGCTTCAACTGCGATGTTACAACCTCTTTATGAAGCCTTAAAGAACCCTACAGAGCTGTCGATTAGTAATGCTGAATTGCTATGGAATGATTTTCCGTTTTTTATTGGTCCTTGGTTACAACGAGTAGATAGTACTACCTATCGTATTTCAGTATACTGTGAGGGTAACCACCCGGTTACACTACGTTATTGTGAATCTAAGAATAAGCTGTTAGAAAAACAGACGTATAGTGGAACCGATGTATCGTTTACGCTACCCAGTCTTAAATCAGAAACAGTTTATTTCTATCAGTTGAGTTCGGCAAAAACGAACTCACCTGTTTATTCTTTCAAAACGGGAGATGTATCAGCTCCATTTAGTTTTAATGTGTGGGCTGATAGTCAGTCGGGCTGGAAAATTTTTCAACAACACATACTCAACACTCAAGATTATACCGATGCATTTGGTATTGGTGTAGGTGATTTAGTTTCAAATGGTGCCGACCTTGAACATTGGAAATCTTTTTTTTCGATTCTCAGTACTTCGGCTGTTACTACTCCATACTACCTGCTGCCAGGCAATCACGATTATGATGGTTTTTATGATGACTTAAAACCATCTTTCTATCAATCGTTCACGAAAAACAATCCGCCTAATTATTTTATGTGGCAATATGGAAACGCGGCCTTTATCGCACTTGATCCCAGTGAGAATTTTCCAATAGGTATTCCACCAACTTCTCAACAGTATCAATGGTTTAAAGAACTACTTCAATCTAAAATATGGCGGCAAGCTACATGGCGTTTTGTCTTATTACATCAGCCGCCTCACTCACAAGGGTGGGAGGGGTACGAGGGCGATCAGGTAATTCGTGACTTAATAGAACCAGTATTGGAATCGGCACAGATTGATTTTGTTATTTCCGGACATACACATGATTATGAGCGCCTCACCAAAATGTATGGTGGACAGCAAACAACATTTTTAATTGTGGGTGGAGCCGGAGGTTCACTTGAACCTGAGGGACTTTCGCCTGAACCATTAATGGACAAGGTGATTAAGCAACATCACATAGGTAGATTTTTTGTGAATGATAAGACTATTCGTTTTGAAGCTGTAGATCTAAATAAAAAAATGATAGACTTCTTTGAACAAAGTAAATAAGGTATGCGCTTTATATTGATTTTAGTTTTTTCATGGTTAGCATTTTATGGAGGTGCAGTACAAGCACAAGAGTGGTGGTTCTGGCCCAATTATTCATTACCTCAAAAGGCAAACAATTATCCGGGCAATAGACTGGATGCACCAGTTACTGATCAGCGTATCATTCGATCGGAATCAGTACCGCTGATTTTTCATGGCGAGGAACCAACACAACGTGTAGAAAATTATTTTCCTGTTGAGAAGTTACCTACGCAGCAATTTTCTATTGAGTTATGGATGATAAATCATGTTAATCAACCCATTGGTGCGCTACTAACATTAAGGCACCCTCATCGTCAGGAAGAACCTTCATGGTTGTTGGGTATGTATGGTAAGCGGATTCTATATAGTTTAAAAACAGACGACAATCCGTTTGCTAGTTTGTTAAACTATACCATTACCACACGTGGCTGGAAACCACAGCGCTTGGGGCCGCGTGGCTT
>CAYNKN010000408.1:0-3249 GCA_964397805.1 uncultured Chryseolinea sp.
CTATTTCAGATGAATGGTTAGCTAAAACCATTTATGAACCCTTAACAGAAAAAGAATCCGTGCTCATTCCGTGCGAAGTAAAAATACACGATATAAAAGGAAACCATTTAACTACCGGAGTAGTGCATTGGCAGGTAAAGGATTGGAGTAAGGTAAAAACCAAAGCTTAGTTTTTTTATATTCGTATTTCTAAAATCGAAAATACCATGCGTAAAATCGATATGCTACTCGAAGAATATGGTGACAGCCACCGAAACGAAACCAATAAAGCTATTCACTGGATTTGTGTTCCACTTATTTTTTTTAGCATCGTTGGCTTGATTGCTTCCATTCCGGCAACTCAGGTTCAGCGTTTTTTAGGTGAAGGTAATCCGCATGCTAATTGGGCTGGCGTTATTTTAATTCTTGTATTGGTGTATTATGTCTCCTTATCAATACCATTGAGTGTTGGTATGTTATTTTTTTCAGCACTCTGTTTACTGGTTGCCAATGTAATAGCGGAAGCACAAGTAGCACCTCTGTGGCTGATCAGTATTGTTATTTTTGTTATTGCGTGGATCGGTCAGTTCTACGGACACAAAGTAGAAGGAAAGAAACCATCGTTCTTTAAAGATATCCAATTTCTATTAATTGGTCCGGCTTGGTTGATGCATTTTGTTTATAAACGAATCGGAATCCCATACTAAGTGGAAGAATACGTTTTTCATTCAGGCACTTTACCCGAAGGGTACCACCGCACAATTGATGTCTCTTTATTTAATGAAATAAGTCATCTTGAATTACAAGCTACTTCACGCTGGCAGTCATACTATGCACTAAACCAAAAGCGAAAGGAAGTTACTGCGCTTATTCATTTTCATATTGTAGATACCACCGCAACAAGTCTACTTCAGGCACCTTACGGTTCAGTAGAATGTGCAGCTGAAATATCGTCATCCTTACTTTATGGCTTTCTCGAATGGGTAACTGATACATTACAGCAACAAGGTGTTAAAAAAATTATCATCAAAAATCCACCCGATGCCTACGCACCCTCGCGTGCAGCACTACTTAATGTTTTCTTACCAAACTTAAAATACCAACTTACCGATGCAGCTCTGGGTAGTATGATTACAGTACACAACTCGGTGTATGCATTTCAACATCCTTGGGAAAAGCGTAAGTTAAAACAAGCTATGCAAGCCGGACTTGTTGTTGAAGCGTTAGCTGCCGATCGGTTTGATGAAGTTTATCTTTTTATTCTCGCCTGTAGAAAGCAGAAAAATTATTCGCTTTCTATGACACTTGCTGAATTACGCACGGTTGTTAAAAATTTTCCTGATCGCTTTACGCTTTTCGGAATACTAAAAGATTCAACACTAGTTGCCGCATCTATTGCCGTACGTGTAACCAAAAATATACTCTATAATTTCTATTCCGATCATGCCCCAGAGTACGATCATCTTAGTCCCGTAGTGATGCTTATAGAAGGCATGCACACCCATTGTATAACCGAAGAAATTACTCAGCTCGATTTAGGAACATCGGCTGTAGAAGGTATACCTAATTTTGGGCTGCTCCATTTTAAAATGCGACTTGGTGGAGTACCTACACCCAAGTTTACGTTTGAAAAGATAATTGAATAATGGATCAGCCTTTAGTTTCCGTTATCTGCCTATGTTATAATCACGAACAATTTGTACACGAAGCGATAAACTCAGTACTCAACCAAACCTATCCGCAAGTAGAACTCATTATTATTGATGATGCCAGTACAGATAATAGTGTAGATGAAATAAAAAAAATAGTAAGCGAGCATCCATCCATCCAATTTTTTGCGTTTACTAAAAATCGTGGAAACTGTGCTGCCTTTAATCAAGCACTGGCACACACTAGTGGTACGTATATTGTTGATCTGGCTGCCGATGATGTACTATTACCCGAACGTATTGCGATGGGTGTTCAAGCATTACATACTGAAAACAAAAAATTTGGTGTGCAGTTTACTGATGCCGAGTGGATTGATGAAACCGGAAAGCATTTATACTTTCACTCCGATAAATTTCCTCACCATACTATTCCACAGGGTAACATTTACACAGCGATTATTCGTAGGTATTTTGTTTGTCCGCCTACTGTTATGTTTAGTCGATCGGTTATTGAATCGATAGGTGGCTATGACGAAACGCTGATGTATGAAGACTTTGACTTCTGGGTGCGATCATCGCGAATTACTGAGTATGCTTATACACCTGATGTACTCGTAAAAAAACGCGTAGTAAAACGGGCGCAATCAACCAAACAGTTTTCGTGGTTTAGCCCTTACTCAGCTTCTACCTATCGAGTGTGTGAAAAAATTTTAAGACTAAATCAAACTACATCAGAACAGCAGGCACTATCAGAAAGACTACGTTACGAAATAAGACTTAACATTCGCCTGCTCAATTTTGGTATGGCTTTAAAATACGGTAGACTTTGGTACAGAAATAAATTGCAAAGATATCCCACCTAAGTGTTTACAAAGTCTACCGTAAACAACCTTTACTAATTCAATCCAAAAATATAGCCTATGCGCAATGCCAAGTGATTAACATTACCGTGGTAGGCATCTTCTGCGGGTTGGTTGGTTAATCCCTGACTGTAATTTAAACTCAACATAAATTTTCTAAATGAATAACCAGCCATTACATTAACTGTAATAGTAAACGATTTTTCGGGATAGTTTTCATTCTCAAACTCAACACTTGTACTCGTTGTAGATCCGTTAGTATCTACTGTTTGTTTTCCTGATAAACCAACATTAAAAGAAGGACCGGCACCAACAAAAAAACCAGAAGCTTTTTGTTGTTTATACACAAATTGAATAGGCACTTCCAAGTAGTTAATACTTACTTTAGTAATTACCTGATCGATGCCATCATCTAAATCGTCTTTCCATTGCTTGTTCAGTAAATTAACAGCTGGTTGTAAAATAAAGTTAGACGATAGTCTGAAATTATAAAATGCTCCAACGGTATAGCCCATGGCACCACCTAGTTCACTGAGTCCATCCGCAGTGGGGAATGATTCACCAAAAATTCCAACAGGACCTGCCTGCACACCTAACTGTGCACGAAGCTGTGTGGTCATTAACATACTGGCTAAAGCCAGCGAAATACATAAAGTTTTCATAAGCTGAGAGGTTTAATTTAGAATAATAATACTTAATTATTTTGGAGTACTAAAACTCATTAAGCACCAAGACGAATGAAGTTCGGTATGCATCTAGAG
>CAYNKN010000409.1:0-3241 GCA_964397805.1 uncultured Chryseolinea sp.
TTTGATTAATAAGGAAGATTATGAGTTTTATTTAGGTGCTGGTTTGGGTTTGTGGAGAGGCGGCCAAGTAACCTTCCCAATAGGTGTAAATATGTATCCATTTGAAAACAAAAATTTTGGATTTCATATCGAGATAGCGCCTCTTTGGGGTTACCAGCCTGAGGTGCTACGAGGTACTTGGGGTATTCGCTACCGATTTTTAAGGAATGAATAATGCTGATTCAGTTTTGAAGCACAGACACAAACAATTTTATTAAGTTGTGGATAATCTGCCATGAGACAATGGGTCTTTCTTGTTGTATTGTAGCTGTAATTTTAGTACCACAAAAATAAGTCTACACTTTGTGCGTTAACTCCTCTATGCGAATCTGCCTAGTCGTTAGTCTTATTCTTTGTAAGTCATATGCACTGCATGCACAAAAAGACAAACCTGTAAAAGATAGATTATTCCAATTTTCATTAGCGCCAGCCTTAGGAACTAACGGCTTGCACCCAAGCAGTTTTAATAATTACTTTTCTTTCAATTTAACTTCTGGCTACTCCGCATCAAACTTACTATTTGAACTAGGTGTTGTTTCTAACCTTAATGTAAATCGAACCACTGGTTTACAACTAGCAGGTATAACAAACATAACTGGTGGAAATGCCTTTGGTGGGTTAACAAAAAAGGAAAGCGAAGAAAAAACTAACAGTGGATTTTCTCCTTACTTATCTGGTGGACAATTTTCTGGACTTACCAATATTGTGCTTGGAGATGTTTTTGGTCTGCAAGTATCAGGTGGAGCGAATATAAGCAAAGGAGCTTTATTCGGATTACAAATAGCTGGAGTCTCAAACATTGTTTACAAATATTCATTTGGTGTTCAGCTATCAGGTCTGTTTAACATTTCAGAAGTATCGCTTAATGGTGTGCAAATTTCTGGATTTTCGAATTACACGAAAGGTGAAATGGCCGGAGTTCAACTGGGCATATTAAATCAGGCTGGTGATATTGAAGGGAAAAATTCTTTTCAGCGCACACAGCCTACAGGTTTTCAAATCGGACTGATTAATTTTTCAAAAAAAACGAATGGTTTTCAGTTTGGCTTGATAAACTTCGCGAAACAATCGCAAGGAACGCAAATTGGACTACTTAATTTTTATAAAGGAGGAAGAGAAATAAACACAAAAGACGGCACAGCCATCGGACTTTTAAACGTAGGAGAATTGACTTATGTAAGCACGTATGTTAATGAAGTATTTGCGCTTAACTATGAGCTATCTACAGGTACACGAAAAAATGGAAGGATTAAAACTGATAGAAGTAATGTGTATCTAACTAATGCATTAATTTTTTCGCATAGTTCTTTTAGTGATAAACAATGGGGACTTGGCTACGGACTTAAAAAAATGTTCTTTAACCGTTCTGAATTGCCCGGACGGACAGAATCGAAATTCATTGGTTATGGAATAGATGTTCAGCACATCAATGAAGAGAAAGGGAAGTTTATAAGAAACTTAAATTTATTAAATAGATTGAAAATTATGGCAGGAACGAGAATTGCTCCAAAGCTATATGGAGTTAATTGTTTCGTGGCCTTGAGTTTTAATGCTTTTATAACAGATGAAGAAAATTCAATAAAACCGAATTTTTTAAGTTCATCGACAAAAGTGAAAAATGTAAATCTGGAGTATTGGCCAGGCCTATCTGCCGGACTGCTATTTCATTAGCGCTAAAAAAATAGCAGCTAAAAAAAGATTTGAAGCCTGCTACCAGTAACACTTCAACACCCTCTACATCTACCAAAAAAATAATGCTAAGTTTTGCCTGTTAGCTTTTCAATTTCAGTTCGCGAGAATTTATGTCCACTGTCTAATGCTTTGTTGATATTATTAATAACCTGATCAAGTTTTTTACACGACTCATCAAGGTGTAGCATCAACTCCTTTTCCTCCGCTTGTACTCGGGTTCCTTTTAGTAAATGAACGACTCCGAGTATACTAGAAAGTGGGCCGCGCAGTAAATGTGCATTAATAAAAGCATACTCCGATAACTGTCGGTTTTGATTTTCTAGTTCGGCTGTTCGTTCCTGTACTTTTTCTTCTAATAATTTATTCACGTCCTTTAAACGATCGTTAATAGCAAGGATTTCTTCATTCTGGCTTACTAATTTTTTATTTTGTGTTGCCACTTCCTCTTGTAAGTGTTGAAGGGTATCACGTTGTTTGGCAAGCTCCGCGCGGTGTGTTACTTGTAGGTAATTAAAAAACCAGCAACCGAAAAAGTTACCAGCGTAAATAATATTCCCGCAACCATAAACCGCATTGGGTAAACTTCGAGCATGTAAAAACCCATTTTTTGTTCAACATATAAACCGTTAGCGGTAATAAATACAACAGTGATTATACTCCACACCACCGTATTGCGCAACGAGGTAATAACAATTAAAAAAAGTGGCATCACACCAATCCAATACACCATTACCGGATACCCACTCGGATTTAAATAGATTACTAACTGATTAAAACACAGAATGAATAGTAAATTAATGAGTACCAACACATCTAAATTCATTCCCCATGATAAGGCTGTCCTAAAAACTACTGCCGATAAAAACAAGGCAGGGAAAACCCAACTCGGTGAGTTTTTAAAACCAATGGTAAACTCCATGAATATGCCTAGCGCATAAAGTACCATCATGATATGTAAGAAAGTACGCATTACCATTCTACGTGCGTAGCTGCCCTCCAAGTCAGACAAATTTGTAGTTCGCTTAAATAGTGAAAAAATCATAGGCTCCTTACCGTGAAGGTACGCATCGGCAGGAGCATTTGAAATAAGAGTCCTTTAAAAAGCTGCCAATAAGAGCCTATAAAGTACCTCAGGTAACTACCAAAAAGGAGGTTGTTCCACCAGTAACTCACACAAAGAAAACTCAAGAGAAATATTCGTGTAACCGTGGTTTTACGTCAAATGAAATTTTAAATAAAAGTAATACTTAGAAAAACGGAATTATTTTTAGAATCGTGAAGTTGTAAAGCCGAATTCTTACTTTTGTCCATGCTTCAAACTGCACTCGTATTTGCACTCTTTCTGGCGGCTTTACTCTATATCGGAAGATTACTATATAGAAGTTTTCAGGCGAAGTCAGCCTGTAATACGGGATGCGGAAAATGCAGCACCATCGACTTTGCAAAAATTGAAGCTGATTTAAAAAGCAAAGGTCTTTAACAAACCTACTACTACGCCCACACCTTCGTT
>CAYNKN010000410.1:0-3228 GCA_964397805.1 uncultured Chryseolinea sp.
GAATAGTTTTGCGCTGATAAAAAACCACAAAAACAATAATAGAACCTGCCAACAGTACCATGGCCAGGGTGGCAATAGAAAAAACAAAATAAAAACTTGATGTAGATTCTTCCATAGTTAAAACGCTACACCTGTTTTACTGTGGGTTTAATCAGCTGATATTCATAGTAAATACCAACCATTACAATAAAGTGCTCAATAATATTTAATATGTTATGGCAGCTCATAACTGTAATCAAATCGCTATTCAACACAGTAACCAAGTAATCCATAAAGGCAAACAAAAAGGCTGCTCCCGAAAAATATAATAGAAAAGCCGCATTAAACCAGAACATAGGTAGGTGGTGCAGGTGCATAGTGGGCATCTCTTGTAAGAGCTTATAAAAATAAAAAACCGCATACCCAATAATAAAAAATGCCTCTAAAAACCTGATTATAGAAGAGACAAGCATCTCATTAAAAAAGAATGGAATCGTTCCCCAAACTAAGGCATAGATTAAACAAGTTAAAATAATCCAAGTATTGTAACGATGTTGAAGGGCTACCGCATAAATACGCGACATCACCAGAAAGCTTAGTAGGCTATAGGGATATAATGTGTAGTTTGAAAAACCTTTTAAGGCTAAAAACAGAACAACATCATACGCGATGTGTGCTAAAAACCCCAGAAAAAATAGCAGCCCGATAAGCTTTATCTCGGGCTGCCGATGCTTAAAATAGATCCAAGCCAACACCGCTATTAAAGCTGATAAAACAGTTTGAGTGTGACCTAATATGTGGTAAACCTTTAATGTCATTCTTCACTAGGGCAATCTGGGGGACAATTTTTACCATAATCATACGCTCCTCCCTCAATGTCAGATAGTTTTTGCGCATCGCCATCATCTGGCCAAAGCAGTTTGCCATCTTCTTTAGTAGGTACCAATACCAACTGCACAGTTTCTTTTTTTACGGCTTCATTATATTTTAACGCCAGAAAAAAGGTAATACCTGTAGTACCTTCCTCACTTAAAATCCGCAATAAGGCATCGCGACCATAAAAAACAGAACGTGTGTCTTTGTCTTTTTCTTTGCGAAACTCTTGGTCGTATTTTTCAATCCATGCCTTTGCTTCCTTCTTGGAAACTCGTTTGCCTACGGAGGCTTTAAATTCTGTTGCCATAGTTTAGTTTGTTTTGGTAAAACATTTTAAAGTATGAAAAATAAACCGTTTCTGCTGTTTATGCATCATTATCTTTGCGCGAAATAAATATAACGCATGGCTATTCAACCTTCATCATCTACTTCCAAACTTACTCAAAGTGTACATGCTGGTTCACCGGGCGATACACAATATGGAGGAACGGTAACACCCATCTTTCCATCCTCCGCCTACGACTATGAGGAAGTAGCCTCCACACTTTATCCTCGGTATTTCAATACGCCAAACCAACGCGCTGTTTCGCAAAAGCTGGCTGCATTAGAAAACGCTGAAGAGGGTATCATTTTTAGTTCGGGTATGGCTGCTATACTCACCTCCGTTTTTGCTCTGATGAAAGCGGGCGATCATGCCATTTTTCAAAATGATTTGTACGGTGGCACGTTTCACGCCATCGTGAATGAATTGCCACGCTATGGTATGCACTATACCTTAGTAGATGGTGCCGATTTAGCCAGTGTGGAAAAAGCCATTCGCCCCGAAACAAAAGTGATTTATATTGAAACACCCTCGAACCCAACTCTTAAAATTACGGACATTGAAGCGGTAGCTGCACTTGCTAAAAAATATGGTATTACAACAATCATTGACAATACCTTTGCTTCTCCCGTAAATCAAAACCCCATTGATTTAGGTATCGATATTGTTACCCATAGTGGCACCAAATACATTGGTGGGCACAGCGATATTTGTTGTGGCGTAGCCGTAGCAAGCAGCGTGCTCGTTCAAAAAATTTGGGAGAGTGCCATTCACTTTGGTGGATCACTCGATGCCCAAACATGTTGGTTGGTAGAACGCAGTTTAAAAACCATTGTGCTCCGAGTTCGTCAACAAAATCATAATGCATTAACCATAGCGCGTTACTTATTAACCGATAATCGAATTGGCACAGTGTATTATCCGGGATTAGAAAATCATCCGAACCATGCCATCGCCAAAAAGCAAATGCCGGGCGGCTTTGGTGGGATGTTGTCATTTGAGGTAAAAGGCGATGCCCACCAGTTTATGGGAAACCTTCAGTTGATTAAACGTGCGATTAGTTTAGGTGGCGTAGAGTCAACCATTACTTCCCCGGCTAAAACATCGCATGCAAAAATGAATGCCGAAGAACGTAGCGCTATTGGTGTAACTGATTCACTCGTGCGCTTATCGGTAGGTATAGAAGATGATGCCGATTTACTTGCCGATATTAAACAAGCATTGGATAAGGTATAGCTTTAGGCCAACGTGTGTTAACGTTACTCTACTTCAACAATCATTTCAATTTCTACTGCCATGTTGTTGGGTAATGAGTTCATCCCTACAGCAGCTCTGGCGTGCTTTCCACGATCGCCAAATACGGCAACAAGTAAATCGGAACAACCATTTATTACTTGTGGATGAGCTGTGAACGTTGGCTGACAGTTAACCATACCGTTAACCTTTACAATGCGTTTTACTTTATTGAGATCACCGAGCTCTGCTTTAAGTGTTGACAGTAAAGCAATAGCTGTTTGTCGTGCGGCTTGATATCCTTCTTCTAGGGTAAGGTCGCTACCAACCTTTCCGGTTATCGTTTTCCCATCAGCAGTAGATGGGCCGTGTCCTGCCAAAAAAATAATATTACCTGTGCGCACAGCTTTCACGTAATTAGCAATAGGCTTGCCCGGAATAAAGAGCGGAATACCTAATTCGATTATCTTGGTCTCAGCATTTGGTACTTGCGCCTGAGCAGTAACCAAAACACAAAACATAACAAGCACTAACAAGCTAACTCTTCGCATAAATAATCGATTAATATAATGGAAACCTACTACGGCTTAGGCTGATACTTTCGGGATAGATACTCGCGCCAGAGTGGCTGAATTTTTTTTGCATTACCTGCCTCATCATAAAGTCCTAAACCAGAGAGCGCATTTTTGTAAACTCCCATCGCGGTAGCGACCGAAGCCAGTTGAGGAGGCGTATCGTAAAGAACATTATTGATTACCATTACTGCTTGTCGTTTATCGCAAGCCAATAACAATTGTGCTATATATTTTTCCTGACGT
>CAYNKN010000411.1:0-3210 GCA_964397805.1 uncultured Chryseolinea sp.
GTTCGAATACCTTCGTCTGTTTCTACAACAAACTCACGGGTTTTCTTTTTCATGTTCTCATCTACATATACCTCTTTGACTGTAATGGGCACAACTTCTTCTTTGAACTTTCCTGCTTTCCACGCTGCCGCTGCTTTCATATGCGATTCATACGAAAACTGATCTTGTTCTTCGCGGCTGATTCCAAACTGTTTAGAAACCTCCTCGGCTGTGAGGCCCATACTGGTATAGTAGGTTGGGTTTTCGGTAGCTACTTTATAGTTCAATGCCGTTTTAATACCCATTACAGGTACCAACGACATTGACTCCGTGCCGCCCGCTATAATTACATCTGCCTGACCCGCTTGAATTCGCTGGCTGGCAATTGCAATTGTCTCAACGCCTGATCCGCAGTAACGGTTAACAATCATCCCAGGTGTATCTATTCCTAAGGCAAGCAGCGAAATCATTCTGCCCATCTGCATGCCTTGCTCTGCTTCTGGTACAGCATTCCCCACGATTAAGTCGTCTACCATTTTGTTTTCTAGGCCGGGGATAGACTTTACTAAATGTTTAATTACCTCGGCAGCCAGATCATCGGGACGCGTAAAACGAAACCCTCCCTTTTTAGCTTTGCCTACTCCGGTTCTGAAACCTGCTACGATGTATGCATCCATATCATTTAAGTTATTAGTTGTTCGTCATTAGTTAATAGCCTGATGGTGTTAGTCAAATAACTAACAACCTCCAACTATCAACTAGTTTCTCAAAGGTTTTCCACCTGTCAATATCGATTGTATTCTTTCGAGCGTTTTACGCTCACCACAAAGCGAAACAAAAGCTTCACGTTCCAAGTCCAACAAATACTGTTCGCTTACTTCTTGTGGTGAGGTTAGGTCGCCACCACACATTACATTGGCGATCTTCATAGCAATTTTCTGATCGTGATCGGAAATGTACCGACCCATTTTCATACCCGATACACCTGCAGCAAATAGGGCTAAGCCACTCCTTCCTTGAACGCGAATATTTGTTGCCTGTACAGGTTTAGTATACCCTAAATCGGCTAACTCAAGCACAGCGGATTTCGCGTCTACGAGTACTCGATCTTGATTAACAGTGATTCGATCTTCTGCACGTAAAATGCCCATTTCACGAGCCTCTTCTGCCGACAAGGCAACCTTGGCAGTTGCTATATTCATGAAGGCATTTTGAAGAGCATTCAGTTCTACATCGCCTTCTTGCATTCTGTCGCTTACACGTTTTGTAAATTCTTTCGTTCCTCCTCCTCCAGGGATTAGTCCAACACCAACTTCTACCAAACCAATATAGGTTTCGGCAGCAGCCACCGCTATATCTGCGTGCATGGTCATTTCGCAACCTCCACCAAGTGTGCGACCGTGAGGTGCTACAACTACAGGAATATTGGAGTAACGTAAGCGCATCACTGAGTTTTGAAATGCCCGCACCATAAAGTCGATCTCATCGTAATCTTGCTCTATGGCATACATGAACACGAGCCCCAAGTTTGCGCCAAGCGAAAAGTCAGATCCTTGATGACCTACGACCAAGCCGCGATAATCTTTCTCTGCTAAATCGATCGCTTTATTCATCCCCTCGATAACCGCACTACCCAACGTAAAGCTCTTGCTGCTCCATGAAAAATTAAGTACGCCATCGCCTAAATCAGTAACCTTACTATCAGCATTTTTCCAAACTACTTTATCGCTTAAGTTTTCTAAAATGATAAAGGCTTCCTTACCCGGTATGGGCTTGTATGATTTTGAAGGTATATCGTAATACTTTCGCTGGCCGCCCTCAACGATATAAAAAGATTTGTTGCCACTCGCCAGCATGTCGTAGACCCAAGGCGCAGGTTTGTAGTTTGCGGCCTCCATAGCTTGCAATGTTTTTTCTACGCCAACAGCATCCCACGTATCAAACGGGCCAAGCTCCCAACCGAAACCAGCACAAACAGCATCATCTATTCTAAAGAGTTCATCGCTAATTTCTGGAATGCGGTTAGCGGCATATTGAAACAGTCCGTAAAAACAATCGCGGTAAAAATCTCCGGCTTTATCTTTTCCGCTAAGCAATACTTTAAATCGATCTCTCAAATTATCGATTGTCTTCGTTGTTTCTAGTGTGGCAAATTTTGCTTTTGCCTTCGGTTGATAGGTTAACGTTTTAAGATCGAGTGTAAGAATTTCTGTCTGGCCTTTTTCATTTTTAGATTTCTTATAAAAGCCTTGACCCGTTTTATCACCTAACCATTTATTCTCCTCCAGTTTAACTACTACCTCTGGCAATTTAAACATGTCGCGACCTTCATCATTTGGCAAGCCTGCATAAAGGTTGTTGGCTACTTTAACCAAGGTATCTAAACCAACCACATCGGATGTGCGGAAGGTAGCCGACTTAGGTCTGCCGATTACAGGCCCCGTTAGTTTGTCGATCTCATCAATATTGAGATCGAATTTTTGCATGGAGTCAATTACTTTCAATAATCCCCAAACACCAACCCGGTTTCCAATAAATGCAGGAGTGTCTTTACAGAGCACGGTAGTTTTGCCCAGGTAGAGATCACCATAGTGCAAAAGAAATTTTGTAACCTCGGGATCGGTTGATGCAGTGGGTATTACTTCGAATAATTTTAAATACCGAGGTGGATTAAAAAAATGCGTTCCTGCAAAGTTCTTTTTAAAATCATCACTTCTTCCTTCGGCCATGAGGTGTATAGGAATTCCTGATGTGTTGGAGGTAATAAGCGTTCCCGGAGTTCTATGTTTCTCTACCTCATCGTAAACTTTCTTTTTGATATCGAGGTTTTCAACGACCACTTCAATTATCCAATCGAAATGTTTGATTTTTGGTAGATCATCATCAAAGTTTCCGAGACTTATGCGGGAACCAAATTTTTTGCTGTATAGAGGAGCCGGGCTTGACTTAACGGCTTTATCAAATGAGCTTTGTACAATTCTGTTTTTAACAGCTTTGCTTTCGAGGGTAAGTCCTTTTGCTTTTTCCTCTTCAGTAAGTTCTTTGGGCGCAATATCTAACAGCAATACTTCGCAGCCAATGTTAGCAAAGTGACAGGCTATTGATGATCCCATAACACCGGAACCTAGAACAGCAACTTTACGGATAGATCGTTTCATTGTATAAAAAAATTGAATAATAAAATCATGTATAATTCTTCCTTCTAAACTTTTGACTTTTTTCAGTTACCTA
>CAYNKN010000412.1:0-3176 GCA_964397805.1 uncultured Chryseolinea sp.
TCCATCTTTACTGCGGTAGCGATTTTCAAATGTATACAGGTGGTTCCCTTCGGTAATGTATTGATTGGCTTCTTTCGTTGCTTGCACATCATCAGGATGGATGAAATCAGTAAACGGACGCGAGGTTAATTCTTGCTCGGTCCAGCCTAATAGACTTTCCCATGCAGGGTTAACCTTTTTGAAGTATCCATTAAAATCGGTAATGACACTAAGCGTTATCGAATTGTTAAAGAGTCGAAAATTTTCATCGGCTATTTTTTGAAGATGATCTTCTGCTTCGCGTTGCGCTGTAATATCATTAACAAAGCCTTCAATAAGTAACAATGACGTATCAGAATAAAGTCCTACACCAAACTCTTCCAACCAACGTGTTTCGCCCGAGCGATGAAGGATACGATACGTTAAATGAAATTGTTTTTTTTCTGCTAATGCTTTTTCTACGGTTGCAAAAATGTACGCTTTGTCATCGGGATGATAGAGATCAACAAAAGTTAATTCGCCCGATAAAAATGATTCCATTGGGTAACCAGTTATTTCTTCAACACGGTTGTTTAAATACACCATGCTAAAGCTTGCATCATTTTTACAGAGGTACACAACGCCTGGAATGTTTTCGGCTAAGGTTCTGAATTTATCTTCGCTTTGTGTGAGCGTAATTTCGGTTGTTTTCTTCTCAGTGATGTCTCTAATTAACATCAATACTTTATCATCACTGATGTACGAGATTTTTACAGAACTCCAACGTTCTCCGCTAGGCACCAGGTATTCAAAGTAGACATACTGCCTAGTGGAAAATACAATATTTATTGCTTCCTTAAATTGGGCTAATAATTCGCCTTGCAATACATCTTCAATTCGCTTACCAATGTATTGTTCGCGCGGAGAATGGAAGAGCAGATGTTCTTTCTTAGTCCAGATGTTTTTATATGTACCATCGCGACCCAACTCTACGGCAATGTCATCAATGGAATTAAGCAGTGCGTTTAGGTGAGCTTCTGAGTCAATTATTTTTTGTGCATTCTTTTTGCTTTCAGTAATATCGGTAGCAATTCCAGCATAGCCAATTAATTGGTCTTTATCATCCCATAAAGCAGTAATTGAAAGCAAAACAGGAAATCGTGTACCATCTTTTCGAATGTATGTCCACTCTCTTCGATCGGCTATACGCGTAAGTCTTGCCTTAACACAAAAAACTTCAAAGGCAGGTTCTATGGAAATGTTTAGTTCTTCTGCTAATTCTTTGCTTCGGGTAACTATTTCCTCTGTATCATGAAAAACTAGTGGTGTGGCACGTCCAATCATTTCATCAGCTGTATACCCAAGCATGTTTTCGGCCGCTCGGTTAAAGCTGGTAATTACGCCTCCTGTATCAACCGAAATAATAGATAACTCTGTGGTATGGATAATAGCCTCCTGAAGGCGATAGGCTTCTGCTAATGCGTTGAGAAACGTATCGTCTGCAGCAAATACTTTCGGTGAAAAATTCTTAGACACTCATTAAGGGCTCAAACCAAAGGTAATAATTATAATTACTTTTTTATAGGTCCAGGTAAGTAAGTATTGCCCTTATTAGTTAAAGCCTCGCTGGCGGCAAGCCTCGAAAACAACTACGGCAGCTGCGGTAGAGACATTCATGGAGTCAATTTCTCCTTGCATTGGGATAATAATATTGGCTGTTGATTGTTGCACCCAACGATCGGATAACCCGGTCGATTCTGTTCCCATAACCAGGGCGCAGGGTGTAGTAAAGTTAATGGTATGATACGGTTGTGCTGCTTTTAAGTAGGTGCAATAAATAGCGATGTTATTTTTTTGTAACCACTGTATTGTTTCTTCTGTAGTGGCCGAAGCTATTGGAACAGTAAATACACATCCTAGACTCGAACGGATTACATTCGGATTATAGAAGTCGGAAAGTGAATCACAACAGATTACCGCGTCAACACCTGCGGCATCGGCTGTGCGTAAAATCGCGCCTAAGTTACCGGGCTTTTCAACTGATTCTAAAATTAAGATCAGCGGATTATCGTTAAGAGTAATACCTGTTAATGGATGTACTTTCTGTTGAACAACCGCTAACAAACCTCCTGTGCTTTCGCGATAAGCAATTTTTTCGAACACACTTTGTTGCACTGGGATAAGAAGGTTTTCATTCGGAACAATCTGCAGGAGGGAATCAGCCGATATTATTGTCGGACAAAAAAACAAGCTTTCGATAGCATATCCACCTGCCAGTGCCAACGAAAGTTCTTTAATACCTTCTAATAAAAAAACGCCTTGCTTTTTTCGTTCACGCGATTTTTCTAAGGTAATAATGTTTTTGATTTTGGGATTTTGAAGGCTGGTGATTGGCGGATGCATGGTGTAAGTTTAAAGTTACCCCTGTAAAGTTGCAAGTTTGATTAACTTTAAAACTTGAAACGTAACCTCCGTACTCGTGAATCCTAAAATAGTTTACCCTTCACACTGGCAAGATTATGAATTACTTGACGCAGGCGATTTTGAAAAATTAGAACGCTTTGGCGAGTACATACTAATTCGGCCCGAGCCGCAGGCCATCTGGCAAAAGTCGCTCGCTGATAGTGCTTGGAAAAAAATGGCGCATGCCAAATTTGTACGCGAGCAAACCGATAAATTCAGATTTACGGATGATGTAAAGGGTGGCTGGTCTAAAAATCCGAAGATGCCCGAAAGTTGGGATATTCAATACCATTATCAATCGTTGAAGTTATCGTTACGATTAGCCTTAACCGGATTTGGCCACGTTGGCATTTTTCCAGAGCAGGCTAGTAACTGGAATTTTATTTACGACACCATAACCAGTTGGAAGGCAACCAACCCACGCATTTTAAATTTATTTGCATACACCGGTGCAGCTTCTATAGTGGCTAGAGCGGCTGGTGGAGAGGTGTTTCATTGTGATGCTTCTCGCCCCGGATTGAACTGGGCCAAACAAAATATGCAACAGAACAAACGAGCGGATATCCGATGGGTGTATGAAGACGCTTTTAAATTTGTGAAGCGTGAGGCCAAGCGGGGCAATAAATATCAAGGTATAATTATGGATCCGCCTCCGTATGGTCGTGGGCCGGAAGGGGAGAAGTGGACATTGCAAGAACAGTTAAACGAGCTCATTGCCATGAGCAGTTCTTTGCTGGAACCTAAAAACAGTTTTT
>CAYNKN010000413.1:0-3175 GCA_964397805.1 uncultured Chryseolinea sp.
ATATACATTGGGTTCGTTAAAGGTGTTCCAGTAGGAAACGTAAGGACCAAAAGTATTTACTACTTTTTTGCTAAAGTCAATCCACAGTTCAATGTTCTCCAATTTTTCCCAACCATTACGTGTTGAAAACCATAACGGATTAACAAAATGGTGCAGTACCATCATAATCTTTACCCCACGCGCGCGTAAGTCTTCAATAAAAAGTTGGTACTCTTTTACGGTGCCTTCATGTAATTCACCTAATGGTTCGCGTTGCAGCTTACTCCATTGTAAACTCATGCGGTAGTGGGGTGCCAGCGATGCAATGAGTGCAGCATCTTCCGGTAGTTTTTTTTCGTGATCGGTAGTACGATCAAAAACATGCCCATCGCGTGCTGTTACACCTTGCCAGTCGTGTTCAAATGCAGTTTCTATTTGTGCGGCAGCCGTGCTGGTGCCGAATACGAACGAATCAGGAAAAGTGATTTTCATTATCTACGTGTGATGGAACTTTGGTTTGTGTCCCAAGCTTTCCAATATTTTCGGAGTAACCGAAGATCTTCTTCTAGGCAGGGGTAATGCTCTTCAGCAAAAGGCACAATGGGAAATTCACCAGCAAATAATTTTTCAGGAGGCAGTCCATTAGTCCATTCAAAATGTCCGGGGTCATAAGGGTATTTCCATCGCCCTCCCCAACGCAAACCATACTTCTCACCAATAACACCCACTTTACGCCATAATACCGGATTATCCCAAATGGCTACGGAGTCAATCATGGGTACTACATCGATGGCTAAACCATATTGATGTTTTGATTTACCTGCACCAGAACGTGTATAGCGCTTTCCCATCGATTGGTATTCCTGCTGCTTGGCAGGCGTTCGGTACGTTTCTACAATAGCGAGTTGAATTCCTTTTGCTTTACATTCTTGGATAACGGCTGTTATCCGATCGCGGAAATAGGGATGAAGTGCGTTGAGTTCAATGATCATTGGTAGATCGCCACGATTTTTCCCAAACGAAAAATTTTCTACATAACCCCATGCTTTCCATCCGTTAATGGTGTCTAAGGGAACGAATGGCTCTTCTTGGATCGTGGTTGAGGGGGCTGCTTCAACAGGTTCTAAATGATATAATTCTGCGTGCTGTCTACAATCGAAAGGTGCAAAAAATTTATGCTGTGCAACCGTATGGTTTACATTCGTTACCCATACAATGGCTGTAGAGAAAAAAGCTAAGCGTATGGTATGGTGCGCAATCATAATATACAAAGATATGATTTTTAATAGATTACAAGTTTACGCCAGTGTTAAGAAGGCGGTGCAGATGAGTGAATAGGTAGATAAGTTAATTTTGAGTAAACTTTTTTTATGCCTGCTATTTTTAGTCAACTTTGGTAAATACTATGGATAAGTTGCTTTCCCCATCAATATTGGTAACCGGTGCAACGGGTTTCATTGGTGGTACTATCGCTCGACAGCTTTCACCGCTTTATCCTATTCACATCACCGGGCGTTCGCTTAACCGTATCGATCAGCTACCGGGTTTGCCTTTCGAACAGATTGATTTATCGAACAGGCATGAAGTGATGGCTATTAAATGTAGGCCTTCTGTTGTTGTTCATGCGGCAGGGTTTGCTGCTCCTTGGGGTAAAAGAGCTGATTTTTACAAACACAATGTACAAGCAACACAACACATGATCGATTTCGCATTAGCAAATGGCGTAAACCGATTCATTTACATTTCGAGTGCTAGTGTTTATAGTGCGTTGCATCATCAATGGAATGTAAGTGAGGAAGATATACCAAAACAATTTATAGGTGCGTACGCATACGCAAAGTTTATGGCCGAACTGCGGGTGTTAGAAGCTGAAAGAATGGGATTAGAAATAATGATTATCAGGCCGCGAGCAGTAATTGGTGCTGGCGATACTACTGTGCTACCGCGCATTATCCTTGCGCACCAAACAACCGGATTGCGTAAAATTAGTAGAGAAAAAATAATGACAGAGATTACCACAGTTACTAATTTGGTAGAGGCTATTCGGCTGGGGGTTAACGCACCTGCTTCTGCCATGGGGCATATTTATAATATTACCGATGGTAAAGCTGTTGAACTCTGGCCTTTACTGGGTTATGTATTTCAACAACTAAAATTACCCGCTGTACAAGGTGAAGTAACATGGTCAATAGCCAAGATGGCTGCGTATACCAGCGAATTTTTTTCGATGATTAGTGGTAAAGAACCTATACTATCACTATATACATTAAGTTTGTTAGGTAGATCACTCACATTAAATATTGATAAGGCAAAAAAGGTATTAGGGTATCTGCCGTTACAAACAACAACGACTGGTATTAACGAATACATAAACTGGATAAACCAACAACATGAACAACCCGTTTTGGTTTAACGCATTGATTTGTGCTAAACGAATTGCATGAAAATAATAACCTACTATGATAGCTGTAGATGTAGAGCGTTTGATAAAAATTAGTAAGGACAATCCTTTACTACCCGAAAAATTTGTTCCGTGGGAAGAAGAGTTAGTAGAGGGGCAACATTACCTTTGTGAAAAATTAATTTCGTTAGAGGGATTACCCATTTACGATACGTTAACACCCGCACAGAAATTAGAGTTGTCACGACACGAGGTAGTACAATCGATGTATGCCTATGCCTGGTCTGAAGGATTGTTTTGTTTATTCATGAACCGCTACATACTTACCTTGCCGCCCGATCATATTGAATATAGGTTTCTATTGCGCGAACTGATTGAAGAGTTTCGTCATCAGGAAATGTTTTCAATGGCTATTACTCGGTTAGGGGGCGAGCCCGTAAAGCAAAGTTGGTTTCAGAATTTTATCGGGTTGTTTACGGCCAAGTATTTTCCGGCTGATAGTGTTTTTATGGTATCGTTAACGCTCGAGTTAATTGCCGATATGTATGGTGAGCATATTCGTAACGATGAAAAGGCTTACCGGGTATTACAGAAGGTTTCTCAATTACATAATATTGAAGAGGCGCGACATATTTTATTTACACGCGATTTACTGCAACGCTATATACAGAAGGCAGGATTTTTAAAACGCACGTGGTATAGTATGGCTGTATTACTAAACATTGTTTTTTTTCAAAAGATGTATGTTAAAAAAGTAATCTATAAACGCATTGGGTTGCCAAATGTAAATCAGGT
>CAYNKN010000414.1:0-3169 GCA_964397805.1 uncultured Chryseolinea sp.
ACAAAAGCGTAAATCAAAAAAGAAAGATGAACCGAATACGGTAGAGGTTTCGTTAACGATGTTTAAGCAAGGCAAAACAATCGTAGAAATTGCAAAAGAACGTGGCCTTGTTTTCAGCACCATTGAAGGTCATTTAGCGAAAGCGGTAGAACAAGAGCGAATCAAATTGCAAGATTTTGTAGGCGAAGAAGATGTGCGTGTTATTGCGCAATCGCTGCAACAACTACCAGCGGAAGCAAGTTCGAAGGATTTGTTTGATGCGCTGAAAGGTAAGTACAGTTATGGTAAATTACGAGCGGTTGTAAATCATATTAAGAAATCAACGGGGTAGTGATGTTTATCTGAAACAGTACCTTTTGTTTTAGAAGACTTACTTCATAAGAATCATTTTAATAAAATGATGTTTGCAAGTTGTTCCCTAAATTTTGTACGATTGTCTTACTGCCCAGAAAAATAATCGCTCGGGTAATAGTCTTTTAAGGGGTAGTAATACATTGGCAGGATAGGCAATCGGATAGCGCATTTTAGTGGATGAATCAATGGCGGCTTTGTAAATTACTTTTGCAACAGCTTCTGGAGATGCTCCTTTAACACCAGCTTCCATGCTCACGCTTTCGCATTGTACAACAAAGGCATCATAATCGGTTGTATAATCAGGTTTGATAAATGTACGACTTCTGCCATAAAAATCTGTTTTAATAGCGCCCGGCTCAACCAGTTTAAGCTTAATATGGAAGGGAGCTACTTCGTACTGAAGCGATTCCGTAAAACCTTCTACAGCCCACTTTGTACCATGGTAAATACTATATAATGGAAAGGCTACTCGTCCGCCAACGCTGGCAATCTGTACAATAGTTCCACCTTGCTGAGCACGCATAAATTTTACGGCTTCGCGTGTTACACGCATCAGCCCAAATACATTAGTATCAAATTGTTTTTGAATGAAGTCATCACTCATTAATTCGAAAACACCATCAGCACCAAAGCCAGCATTATTCACCACTACATCTATTCGCTTAAAATCTTTGTGAATGGCTTGTAGTGCATTTTCAACACTGGCGGAACTGGTTACATCCAGCGCATAAACTTTAATATTTTGGCTTTTAGTTAGCTCCGTTTCTTTTTCGGGTGTTCGCATGGTAGCGGCTACTTGACAGCCTTGTTGAGCGAAGTATAGGGCTGCGGCTTTACCAATGCCAGAAGAACTACCGGTAATAACAACTGTCTTTTTCATGATGAGTGAATTTTGGTTCATTTATAGAATAAAATTTTTATTTTACTGTTAAACTATTCCAAGCCATTTCAAAGAGTACTTCTTGCTGGGTTTTGGTAAGTTTATGTGTACCATCTGTTTCTAGTTTTACAATTTCGTAAATAGGTCCCATTAACTGACTCAACAAGAGATCGGTAGGAAGTTTTCTGATGATTTTCTTTTGTATACCAATTTGAAGAAATGTTTTTAAAGGTTCTACTAATTTGTCGCTTTGTTGTTTTGTTTTTTTTGTGAGGTGCGAAGTATGTGTGAACTGCTCGATAAAAATCATTCGCTCCGGCTCATTTAAGCTAATGGTTAAGTAGTTGAACCAAAGTTTACGAAAGGCTTCTTCAAACGAATCTTCCGGGTGATAGACGGCTAGTAGTTTGGAAGTTTTAGCTTTTTTTAACGTGAGAAAAAGTTCGTTGATCAATACATCTTTATTCTTAAAGTATATGTAGAGTGTGCCTGTCGCCAGTCCGGCAGCGTTGGCTACATCGGCCATTTTTAATCCATTAAAACCGGTTTTTAAAACCAATGTTAGTGTAGCTTCAAAAATAGCCTCTATTTTGCGTTCGTCTTTTGGTCTTGCCACAGCGCAAATATAAATGAATATTTATTCATTTTAAACTTACAATTAGTTTATCTATGTGAAAGTGATCACTTCATTTCAACTTTTACCATTTTTCCATTCTTTTTAGCTTTGGTTCTTCCCCATAGTGCCATGGCTTCTAAAACAGGTAATAGTGATTGTCCTTCTTTGGTAAGTTCATACTCTACGCGAGGTGGTACTTCAGGGAAGATAGTTCGTTTAACGAATCCATCTTTTTCCAATGCGCGTAGCTGAAGCGAAAGCATTTTGTCAGTAATGTCTGGAATAACTTCTTTGAGTTCGCTAAATCTTCGTTTGGTATTTCGCAGATACCAAAGCACAACAGTTTTCCATTTGCCACCTATACATGCCGAGGTGATATCTAAGGCACAGTGATAATCTTTACCGTTAATGATGAATTTGTACTGCTCGTCATTTATTTTCATTGCTAACTCAGTTTATTCGCTCTGGTTGTCAATCACCTTTTTAGGATTATGTAACACCATGGATGCAAGTACTGCAATCGATAAGGTGAGTACAATAAAAGCCAGTGAAATTTCAATAGGAACCACAAATACAGCCGACACGCACATTTTCAATCCTACAAACACTAATATGGCGGCTAGCCCATACTTTAAGTAGACAAAGTATTTATCTAATCCAGCTACGGCAAAGTATAATGAGCGTAGCCCAAGTATAGCAAATACATTGGAGGTATAAACAATAAATGTATCGTTGGAAATAGCCAATATGGCGGGTATGCTATCTACGGCAAAAATTAAATCGGTTACTTCAATAATTACGACAACTAAAAAGAGTGGCGTGGCAAACCATAATCCATTTTTCTTTACAAAGAATTTGTCCTCTATAAATTCAGGTGTTATACGAATCCAACGCTTTACCAATCTTATCATTGGATTTTTATCAGGTGAAAACGATTCGTCAGAATGTTTTATCATACGGATTCCGGTAAAAATGAGAAACCCACCAAATAAGTAGATTAGCCAATGGAATCGGTTTATGAGTTCAATCCCTGCGGCTATGAAAATGAGCCGCATAACCAGTGCGCCTAAAATTCCCCAGAATAATACTTTATGTTGGTACGGAGGAGGGACTTTAAAGTAACTGAAAATTAAAATGATAACGAAAATGTTATCAACAATTAATGATTTTTCGATAACATAACCAGTGAAAAATTCAAACGCTTTATCTTGACCTTCTGTATAATAAACGAGTCCATTAAATACGAAGGCAAGCATAACCCAAAATGCTGTCCACCAAAGTGCCTTGCGTATGGGCATTTCTTTCGCTTCACGATTGAA
>CAYNKN010000415.1:0-1001 GCA_964397805.1 uncultured Chryseolinea sp.
TTACATTGTTCCTACACCCATTGGCAATTTAGCCGATATAACATTGCGTGCATTAGATGTGCTTAAATCGGTAAACTTAATTTTAGCAGAAGACACCCGCACCTCTGGATTCTTATTAAAACATTACGATATACGTAAACCACTGCAAAGCTTTCACAACTTTAACGAACATAAAATTTTAAATACACTAGTCGAACGATTGAAACAAGGCGAAACTATGGCCTTGGTTTCTGATGCGGGAACTCCCGGTATTTCTGATCCTGGATTTCTGATTATTAGAGCTTGCATTCAAGCCGGAATTAAAGTAGACTGTCTGCCGGGCGCCACTGCGTTTGTACCTGCACTGGTTAAGTCAGGACTACCCTGCGATCGTTTTGTATTTGAAGGATTTCTTCCGCAAAAAAAAGGTAGGCAAACCTTGTTAAAAAAATTAGTGGAAGAAGAACGTACATTGATTTTTTACGAATCACCCTACAGACTAGTAAAAACATTAGAACAATTTAAAGAATACTTTGGCGCTAATCGTCCGGCATCGGTATCGCGCGAGCTTACCAAGCTTTATGAAGAAACATGTAACGGAACAATTGAAGAAGTGTTAACGTATTTTCAATCAAAAGAAATCAAAGGCGAAATAGTCATTATTATTGGCGGCAAACCCGCCTAACATTTCTCATGCTCAAAACTTTACAAGAATCACCGCGAATTTTATTTATCCTCTTCGTCATTCTGATTACTACTACTGCTGCACTTCCCTCCTTCCCTATTTTTATTTTTGTTTCGCTCGTCCCTGTTTTTGTCCTACTCGATCAGCAAGAAGGTATTCAAAAAACATGGCGCTACTTTAGTCTGCTTATTGTGTTTTGGCTTCTACTTTATTTTATGTGGCCTGTTTATGTGTGGCTAGCTTTAACGCATTATAGTTTGCTTGTTGGTATGGTTGTTCTACTTTTTATGATTTCGCAAAAAGCCAGCAATAATAACCTCAACAAACTCGCATTCAT
>CAYNKN010000415.1:1011-3158 GCA_964397805.1 uncultured Chryseolinea sp.
ATTATTTTTATTATTGGCGCAGAGTACCTAGTGCTTAAACTTTGGCCAAGTACGCGTGCTTCTTTTTTAGCCGATACCTTAACAGCAGTACCGCAATGGATTCGGTGGAATATTCATACCGGTTATTTGGGAAGTAGCTTATGGATTTTACTCGTAAACTTACTTTTTTATCAAGCCATTTTTAAAGCACAGAAAGTAAGCATCATTCAAGTTGTTATGGCTCTACTTCTTGTAATTCTTCCCATTATTTACTCGTTGAATGATAACCAATCAGGAGTCACAAAAGCCGAAATGATAACCGCGTATTCCATTAATGCGGCCGAACTACTACCAGTATATTCGCAACATGGAGAGTCTATTGCACGAACAGGAGCATGGGTTTCGGTGTTGATCATTATATTCACACTAGTAAAAGCCCGAACAAAAAAATAAGATCATGAATTTACAAGCATTAGAAAGAAATGTTATTGAGGTATGTGGTGAAGTAGGCGAGTTCATTCGAAAAGAAGGTGAGAATTTTGATCGAAATAATATTGAACAGAAAAGCTCCTTCAATAACCTGGTATCGTATGTTGATAAGGAAGCAGAGCACCGCATTGTTTCTGCTTTGCGTAAAGCGCTTCCTGAGGCTGGCTTTATTACCGAAGAAGGTACGGTTGAACAGTCAAAAGATCATACATTCAATTGGATTATTGATCCATTAGATGGTACCACCAATTTTTTACATGGCCTACCCATCTATGCAATTAGTATTGGTCTAACACGTAACAACAAAACTATACTAGGTGCTGTATACCATGTAGTTCGTCAAGAGTGTTTTCACGCTATTGAAGAGAGTAACGCGTATTGTAATGGCAAAGCGATTCAGGTTTCGAAGGTGCCTACTTTACAAGAGAGTCTACTCGCCACTGGTTTTCCGTACTATCATTTTGATAAACGAGAAGTGTATCTCGAAATCATTAAACAATTTTTAGAAAAAACGCACGGTATTCGCAGATTAGGCAGCGCGGCTATTGATTTAGCTTATGTGGCCTGCGGAAGATTAGAAGGCTTTTTTGAATACAACCTTAACGCTTGGGATGTTGCCGCAGGAGCATTTATTGTTCAGCAGGCAGGTGGTAAAGTATCTGATTTTTCAGGCGGTGATAATTTTCTTTTTGGCGGAGAACTTTGCGCAGCAAATGGACATATTCACCAAGAAATGCAAACGCTTATAAATCAGAACTGGAAATAATTCGTTTATATAACTTATATTTTCCAAGCATTAGCAAAGAGCTGGTTTTCTCTACTCTTTAACATCATTTCTTTCAAGCATTTTAGGTAGAAGAAAATAAAACTTTAGCTACCTTTCGATACATGTTAAATACTTATACTAAACCCATGCGTTGTATGATGAAATCAAAAAACAATCCTTCACTTCGGATTTTTACATCCATTTTTATGCTCTTGGTGTTGGCCGGAAACATCCTTGTTGCCCAGCCCAAACTCACTGACAAATTACCCATAGACCCACGCGTAAAAGTGGGTAAGCTGAGTAATGGCCTTACCTATTATATTCAAAAAAATGTAAAGCCTGAAAAAAAGGTAGAACTGCGACTCATCGTTAATGCAGGTTCCATTTTAGAAGATGATGATCAGCAAGGATTGGCTCACTTCATGGAACACATGTGTTTTAATGGCACCAAAAATTTTAAAAAGAACGAGCTGGTAAATTTTCTTCAATCAATAGGTGTAGAGTTTGGAGCCGATTTAAATGCCTATACCAGCTTTGATGAGACAGTTTATATCCTACCTATTCCAACTGATAAAAAAGAGAATATTGAAAAAGGATTTCAAATACTGGAAGATTGGGCGAGCAACGTTACACTCGACAATGAAGAGATCGACAAAGAGCGCGGTGTTGTGTTAGAAGAATTGCGCCTAGGTAAAGGGGCGCAAGATCGCATGTTTAAAGTAGTTTATCCTAAAATGTTTGAGGGATCGGCTTATGCAAACCGTTTACCAATAGGTAAAGAAGACATCCTGAAAAATTTTAAACACGATGCCCTAAAGCGTTTCTACCGCGATTGGTACCGTCCTAACCTCATGGCAGTTGCTGTGGTGGGTGATATCGAACCGGCAGAAGCAGAGCAGTACATTAAAAAGCA
>CAYNKN010000416.1:0-3155 GCA_964397805.1 uncultured Chryseolinea sp.
TTTATTTGAAAACTAAACTACCACTTTAAACTGTACCCAGCAATTTAACATACATTGTGTTGGCGGTTCGTGCCCTTTTTACTCAAATCAGAAACAAGAAAGCTGCCCAGTAATAATGCCCGACAGCTTTCCAAGTACAGTAATTTCCTATTCAAGTATTTTCCATGTGATCAATCGTGATTCTTATACTGTGTCTTAAGCGTGAACAATCTTTCTCCATTCTTTGCTGGTTTATTATAGTTCCAAGCAACAACATCAGAAATACTTTGGTTAATTTGATTTATATTCTTTCATTTTTTTTAGGGTTATTTCAATGATTTTTTTCCTCTGGTATGTCCCTAAACCATATTTTCTTCCATTCTTTGTTTTTATCTTAATTCTATTTGGAAATATTAGGGCATTTGCTCTTCGGATTTGTTCTATTTGATCGTAACGAATTGAAAAATTCATAAATTCGTTTTTGACTTTCCTTGTGTTAAAAATTAGATAATGATCCGTTAAAAATATTTTACCTCGAGTATCTTTTAAGGTTAGCCCCAAAGTATTGTCGTAGCGTGTTAGTTTTTGTTCCAACAGAATTGTGTCACGGCTGATAAATGCACTTACTCCTGATGAATGAAAAAAAAGATAGCCGATAAATAGAGTTTTAGGAAGTGTTCTCATAAAATAATGATTTAAATACAAAAAGGTGTTGTTTGTTTGTATTTCATTATAGAATTAATAGTATGTAAAAGGCATCATAAAATATTTGAAATGCCTCAGTTAAGCTTCATTATATTACGTAGGGCGCACATTGTCCAGTTGAGCATTCCTGTCGCCAACCACCATCACATTGCATTGCAAAATGACAATAATCATTAGCCCACGCATCTGCAATGGCTGCACCACCAGTAATAATTGCCCCGACTACCCCACCTATTGGATTGCCTCCTGACGCAATGAAACCAACAGTAAATCCTACAGCGGCAGTCAAAACTACTGACCTTACAACTCTCCATGCATTTCTAAACCAACCTTGAGTCCTAGCCATTGCATAGATTTCACCATTATATAGAGAATAGGACACCTCAACTAGTCCGTTATAATTAGCAGTTAGAACATCCCATGTTGATAGAAGATTACTTTTCTCATAAGAAGACATTGAATAGTTGTTTGAGATTTCATTTCTCATCTGGTAAATGATATTTTGTATTTCCCATTCCTCATAGACACCATTTTCAAAAATTCCCGATAACCTCGATAGGTAATCATAAGAATAACTTCCATAAGTTATTCCATTATTATGCAGGATTTCTTGAAAATTATATAAATCGATTTCCTTTGTTCTGGCAGCGATGTCTTTATGTCCCGCAGCAATAAACTTTGGTTTTATTTTTTGAAACTCTGCGTCAAAATCTAAATTGTATTGCTTTGAAAAGTATTCCGAAACATTTTTCATAGATGCATTACCATCACCTATAAACGTCTTTAAACCTTCTGATATTGCAGAAAGTTCTATTTCTTTTTCTTTCAGCCTTTCTAAATTATTTTCTTCACAATGTGTAAACATAAAAAGTAAAAACAGGCTTAATACAGTGGATTTAAGCATGACTGATTGTAGTAGGTTTTTCATAGGTTAGAATGTTAAGGTTTTAAACTTTATTTTACCTATTGGACATCGCCAATAACGATACGAATAAAAAGCTTTAGACGGTCATTATTTGACCGTGATGGTATTTCTAAAAAAATATTTTCTCTTTCTTCTACAATACACGATGTCGTACCCCTGCATCTTTAAGCTACTAATCATTCTTCTTGCTGTCTTATCTGAGATGTTGAATTTATTGGTTAGCTGACTCGGAGATTCTAAAGAACCTTTTTTAATTAATTTTAAGGTATGAGCGAGTCTTTCTGTATAAGTCAGGAAATCCATATCGGGTAATTTTTACAACAGTTATTTAAGACCTGATAAAATGCATTATCTAATGTGTGGCGTTTTGGCATGACCGCCAACGCTAGGCTATAAGACGTGTGCGTATAAACACCTTCGACCTGTCTCACGTTACTAACGTAATTTAATAGCACGCACTTTAAGAACCTACAAAAAAAGCACATGTTTTATAGCTATTGTTGGTGGCCGTTTCATCCCTCGTTCTTCTTTGTCGCTTTAGTTATCCAGTCAACTAATTCTCGTCCGTCAACAATTGTCCACGAGTGCGGGTGCCTTATTTTTCGGCTTACTCGATATCCTTTATTTGTCGTTATCATTAATTCTGCTCTCGAATTCCCCAAGCTTTTCAGCCAATTTATCATTGCTGCACTGTCAAGGGAATTAATGCAATAGAAATCAATGCTCCTGTTGTTTAAGTACCAGTTGATGTCTGGTTCGTTGTAAATTCTCACGGGAATTGTAAGCAATGCTTTGAGTGATTTATGTTCAATGTCGCTTTGTGAATAAGGTGAAACATCCCAAAAGAATTCTGGATTTGTTTTGGGGTCATTTTTAAATTCCTGTCGGATTCGATTAGATACATAATCATCTTCTTGAATGGAAACGGGGTTTTTAGTCGGCCGATTTGTTGTTGTCATACAGCCGTATAGTCGTTCAATGTCCAATGGCGGGTCAACTGCAAAAACACCAGCTGGTTTTTTTAATATTGATTTGTCTGAGTACGCTCTTTGAGTGTATTGGACGGCCATGGTTCCACCAAATGAATGCCCACCTATAAAAAATGAGTTCTCGCTCAGGTTGTACCTCTTAAAAACATCGTCAATAAATTGATTTAGTTTTCCATGAGAGAAGTTGTCAATATAGAAAAATGACCAATCTCCAAGTGCTGGAATTATTGTCAAATAACCAGCGTCACTTGCAAATTTGTAGATGTCCGATTCAATCAGTGTCTGTTTCGGTAATTCTCCGAATCCCGGAAGTAATATCAACGCTCCTTTTATTTTGTCCTTCGGATAAACTGTCACATAATAATTTTTGGTCGTGTCACCAGGAGTCGAAAGCGTATACTCAATTTTCTGTCCTAGCAGATTGGATGAAATTGTTATTAGAAGTCCAATTAAAATCTTTGTCGTCATACTTGAATTTATTTAGTAGTTCCTGAAATGGCCACCAACGTTTGTGTTTGCGCAGTGGTGGGACTTTGAAACGCTTCACTGTCCCACGT
>CAYNKN010000417.1:0-3140 GCA_964397805.1 uncultured Chryseolinea sp.
CAATAACGTGCCCTCTAGGTTGCCAAATGTAACATCGGCATCAGCCAATACACTGGCCATAGATTTCATTAAGAAAGCACCATTGTTCGGTGGTAGTTTGTTGTCCGGGTAGGTAGTACCCATCATAATATCACCCACACCAATAATCGTGAGCGTGTCTTTTTTGACGAGAAGTGTATCTTTTTGAGGTGATGCTTGTATAAGGCTATCTTGTGTGAAGCCAACTGTAGGAACTAACAGAAAAATTATAAAAACTAGAATTCTCATCAGTGAAGTAACAATAACCAGTTACAAAGTAAGGTAGTTTTTATGAAGGCACAAGAAGAACTTGACCGCTGAATAATTAGTCTAACGCTTTATTTTGTTTACTACCGATCTCGATTAATTTTTCGTACTCTTTGTTGCTCAAATCTTGCTGAAAGAAATTAATCGGGTTAAGGTGTTGCCCATAGAAGAGTACTTCATAATGGAGGTGGGGAGCCTTAGAGTTACCAGTATTACCTACATAACCAATTACTTGTCCGCGCTTTACCTTTTCTCCTGCATGTACAGCAAATTTAGATAAGTGCGCATAGCGGGTTTCATAATGATGACCGTGATTAATGTAGATAACGTTTCCGTACGATCCGGAAAAGTAGGCCATCGCTACCTGCCCATCGCCTGTGGCATACACGGGTGTTCCTTTTGGCGCGGCAAAATCAAGACCTTTGTGATCCTTTAGTACATGAAAAATTGGATGCATGCGCAGCCCATACGACATATGTAAACGATCTAAAGTTTTGTTACTAATAGGCTGAATGGCCGGGCGTGATGCCCACATGGATATTTTTTTATTTAACAATTTATTTAATTCATCATACGACTGCACTTCTACCTCTACTTGTTGTCCTAGTTTTTCTAAGGTGTTATATGCTTGTAGTACATGCGGCTGTGCTTGTAAGGCAGGATCAATATTCTTTTCACGACCACCACTTCCGGCTTCACGCACTTCAGTAGGTAAGGGTTCAGCATCTAAAATTACTCGGTAGTTTTCGTCATCTTTTTCAGCCAATTCCTTCAAATTACTCAATGCTTTTGTGGTGCGTTCTTCCAGAATTTTCCATTGTACTTTTAAGACTAGATTTTTGCGAGTTAAGCGTTGTTCATCTAACGAGCCAAAGTATTTTATGAATCCCCAATAACAGCCAAGCGCAAGTAAGAATGATAGTGAAATAAAGATGATACTTTGTTTTCGTATCGTCTGTTTGCTGGGCACGTAAGGTTCATACTTACATGTTTCTGGGTTATAGCTAAACTTTGTTCTCTGCATCAGTCAAGCGATTGGTTTCGATTTTGACTAAACTTTAAAAATGCAGCGAACTGATCGCTGGTTAAACCACCCAGCATAAAGTTGATGGGGTCAACCGGTTCACCATCTCGAATTACTTCATAATGTAAATGTGGGGCAATCGAACCTCCCGAGCTTCCTACCAATCCAATTTTTTCTCCCTTCACAAGTTGATCACCACGCCTTACATCAATATCTTCTAAATGCGCATAACGGGTAACGAGTCCGTTGCCATGATCAATATCAATGTAGTTACCATAACCTGCTTGTAAACTAGTACGACTCACTACGCTTACTTTACCCGATGCCGTGGCCAATACAGGTGTTCCGCGCGAGGCTGCCAAATCAATACCGGTGTGGTTGTGTCTTCCTTTATGAAAGGGATTAATCCGCTCGCCAAACCCAGATACCAGCTTATCACTTTCCAATTCCTCTATAGGTAAAATAGAAGGCATCGATAATAAATCAGTAGCTTCTATAAGCGAACGCAACGTAGTAGTTGAAATATGTTCGTTTCGATTAGTAGCACGTTGAATAAGTTCGTTAGATTTTTCTTGAAGATTACCAATCCATGATCGCACATCGGAAGCAGAAGCTAACAAGATTTCATTTTTACTAAACGAATCATCGGCTGTACTCGGGCGAGGAGCAGTGGTATGAAAAAGCTTTTTGTATAACTGTTGATCTTCTGTTTGAAGGTTAATCAAGGATGCTTCTATCGAGACTAGTTTCTTTTCGAATGGTGGTTTATACTGTTGGAGAACTTTATTCTCTTCGCGTAAAGCGCGCTCGGCTGCTGTTTCAATAAAGTAGTTATGTATACCAACAAGTCCAATAAAAAATAATGCTCCGGTTACAATAAGTCCAGTGCCATACCAAATCCAATCCTTTACGGTTGTCCGGGCGGGTTCATATTGACATGTTTTGGAATTGTATACGAAGGTCGATTGGCGCATAGGCTGCTGCGTACGGGGTAATTAGTTGTTAATGACAAACCTTAAAAAAAACCTTCGAAACTGCTTAATCTCCGTCATCTGCGCTTAATTTTGTGGCTTGCTCGATTTTTTAATCGGGCTAATATAGTAAAAATCATGTAGTTGGGACATTTAACCACACTTTTCGATAATGGACTCGGGTTCGATCAGACGCAAATTTTTAAGTTTTTTTGAGAAAAAGGGACACACTATCGTTCCTTCAGCACCACTGGTATTGAAGAATGATCCCACATTGCTCTTCACCAATTCAGGTATGGTGCAGTTCAAAGATTGCTTTTTGGGTAATGCACAACCAACGAGTTCTCGCATTGCAGACACACAAAAATGTTTACGTGTTAGTGGAAAACACAACGACTTAGAAGAGGTAGGTATCGATACGTACCATCATACCATGTTTGAAATGTTGGGTAATTGGTCATTTGGCGATTACTTTAAAAAAGATGCTATTGCTTGGGCTTGGGAACTATTAACGGAAGAATATAACCTTCCTAAAGATCGACTTTATGTTACTGTATTTGGCGGTGATGCGGGCGATAACCTTGCGGTAGATGAAGAGGCAAAATCATTGTGGAAAGCTTTTGTAAACGAAGAGCGAATCCTGCACGGAAATAAAAAAGACAATTTTTGGGAAATGGGAGAAACAGGGCCTTGTGGTCCTTGCTCTGAAATCCATATTGATTTACGAAGTGCAGCAGAAATAGAAAAGATACCGGGTAAAGAGTTGGTCAATAGCGACCATCCACAAGTAGTCGAGATTTGGAACCTGGTGTTTATGGAATTCAATCGCAAGGCCGATGGTTCATTAGAAAAATTACCTG
>CAYNKN010000418.1:0-3127 GCA_964397805.1 uncultured Chryseolinea sp.
CGAGCACGTAGGCCAAACGGGCGTTAAAGTAGCACCACAGCTTTATATTGCAGTCGGTATTTCTGGAGCAATACAGCACTTAGCTGGTGTAAATTCATCTAAATGTATTGTCGTTATTAATAAAGACGCAGACGCACCATTTTTTAAAGCTGCCGATTATGGTATAGTGGGTGATGCTTTTGAAATTATTCCTAAATTGACCGAGGCCATAAAAGCCGCGAAGTAAGTGAAGAAAATTAAACTAGAGATATTAGGACTCTCCTCCAGTCAATCGCAAAGTGGATCTTTTGCATTGGTATTAGGCGAAACAGAGGGTAACAGAAGACTACCTATTATAATAGGTATGTTCGAAGCACAGGCTATTGCTATCGAAATTGAAAAGATTATTCCGAATCGCCCCATGACGCACGATTTGTTTAAGGCGTTTGCAAATAACTTTCATTTTACGGTAGAAGAAATTGTTATTTCCGATTTGAAAGAAGGTGTATTCTTCGCCAAAATTGTGTGCTCCGATGGGTTGAAGAAAACAGAGATCGATGCGCGTCCTTCCGATGCCATTGCTATTGGGTTGCGATTTGATTCCCCCATATTTACATACGAAAGTATTTTAGCCGAAGCGGGTATTGTGTTAACCGATGAAATCGAGGAAGACAAGCCAGAAACCAAAGCTAAGGTTAAAGCCAAAGTAAAAAAGGAGAGCACTAGAAAAGATGATTTCAAAAACTACTCCATTGAAAAGCTAAACGATTTGCTAAAAGAAGCAATCGATAAAGAGGACTATGAGCGTGCAGCTAAAATTCGTGACGAATTAAGTAAGCGTAACTAATATGATGCACGGGCAAAATAAACAACAAGCTTAAAGCGAAGGATGACTATTTTTTGTTTTAAGCTTTTCTTTTTTATCGTAAATCAAATCGGATGGATTACCTGCGCGCAGGCTTAGGACTGCTATTTATTGTTGGCGTAGCCTTTTTAATCTCGGGCAATAGGCGAGCTATTGATTGGAAGCTCGTAGGTATTGGTATTGTCATGCAAATTTTGATTGGTGTTGCTGTAGCCCAATTCGGATTTGTCCGCGAAATCTTTCTGTTTATCAGCGATAAGTTTGTAACCTTCCTGGGCTTTGCTCAACGCGGTGCCGAATTTTTATATGGTGACCTGGCGTACAACAGTACAGATAACCCCAGCATACAGCATAACTTAGGTTTCTTATTTGTTTTTCAAGCACTGCCTACGGTTATCTTTTTCTCATCGCTAACAGCAGGACTTTATTATCTGGGAATCCTTCAAAAAATTGTTTACGGTTTTGCCTGGATTATGACGCGCACCATGCGTCTTTCTGGTTCCGAAAGCTTATCGGCTACTGCCAATATATTTCTCGGACAAACGGAAGCTCCGTTAATGGTGCGTCCGTTTATTCCGTCCATGACAAAGTCAGAATTGCATTGTTTAATGGTAGGCGGTATGGCTACGATAGCAGGTAGTGTGTTAGGTGTATTTGTTAATTTTTTAGGAGGCGACAGTCAGGCCGACAAAGCCGTTTTTGCTTCGTATCTGCTCATGGCTTCTATAATGAATGCCCCGGCAGCGATTGTACTCTCTAAAATATTTATGCCTGAAACAGAGCCAGAGAAAATAGACCATAGCCTAAAAGTAAATCGGGAGAAAATCGGTGTCAACCTCGTAGATGCATTAGCTACTGGCGCGGCTGATGGATTAAAACTTGCCTTAAACATTGCGGCCATGTTGCTTGCCTTTATTGCGTTAATATCTGTTGTTAATTGGATATTCGTTGATTTAATAGGAGCTTATACGGGCTTGAATGAATTCGTAAAAACAAGTACAAACGGAACCTTTGATGGATTTTCATTACAATATATACTCGGGCAAGTCTTTAGAGTATTTGCCTTTTGTATTGGTGTTGATTGGAGCGAAACCCTTAAAGTAGGTAGTTTACTTGGGCAAAAAATGGTGATTAATGAAGTGATTGCGTATTTGGATCTCTCCCGTATGAAGGAGGCAGGTGAGCTCAGCAATAAAGCCATTGTTATTTCAACATTTGCTTTGTGTGGGTTTGCTAACTTTAGTTCGATTGCCATACAAATTGGAGGTATAGGAGGTATGGCACCTTCTCGCCAGGGCGATCTTTCTAAATTAGGTTTTCGCGCCATGCTAGCCGCTACGTTGGCTACCATGATGACGGCTACCATAGCTGGCGCTTTATTCCATTAACGAGTTGGTGCGTAGTAATTGTTCGCTTGTTTCAGAAAAATAAAATTCATGCTAAGTCAGTCTGAAGTACAAGTATTACAACACCTTGCTCAGTTTGTATCCGAGCATAAAAAAAATCTGGTTACCAAGATACTCGACCAGCGTACACAGCACCTTACCGTTGTACTGGAAGACATCTATCAATCGCAGAATGCGAGTGCTGTTATCCGAACAGCCGAATGCATGGGTATTCAAACCATCCATATTGTTGAAAATAAAACGAAGTATAGTGTTAACCCGAGGGTAGTAAAGGGGTCGCATAAATGGATTGACTTAATACATCATGCCGATCCACAAAATCAAAACACACGATCTTGTTTTGATTTATTGCGAAAAGATGGGTATCGTATTTTAGTAGCCGATCCAAGTGAAACGGGTACTTCTATTCACGACATTGATATCACGCAAAGTAAGTATGCACTTGTTTTTGGAAATGAACTTCACGGAGTTTCATCGGAAGCGTTGACAGAGTCTGATCAGCGAATTAAAATTCCGATGTATGGCTTTACCGAAAGTTTGAATCTTTCAGTAAGTGTAGCTATTTGCATGAATACATTGATTACGAAAATGCGCAACTCTCCGCAATCGTTTGGATTAACAGATTTTGAGAAAGATACGTTGAGATTAAGCTGGTACCGAAAAATGGTAAAGAAGTCTGACATTATCGAGCAAGAGTTTCTGCGTACAATTCAGTAGCTTTGAGGTAACGTCTATAGTTATGGTGAAGCGCTGGCTTAAGAGAACGCTGCTTACGGTTATTCTTTTATTTTTATTCGTGTTGTTTACAACTAATTTTTGGATAGTTCAGAGTACCACGAATCGTGTATTTTCAGACCCCGAACAACTTCCTGGAAAC
>CAYNKN010000419.1:0-3103 GCA_964397805.1 uncultured Chryseolinea sp.
AGGTACTTATCAAGAAAAAAAATGTCTTTGCAAAGGTAGGTAGTACCATAGTCGATTAGCATACCCGAAGTACCAATCATCCCAAAACGAATGAGCTTAATGAGCCATTCTTTACGCATCATAGCCTAGTAAAGTTAAAACATCGTTTTTGGTTAAACATTTTCGTGGGAATAGTGCGGTCACAATATAGCTTCGATTACAGTTTTGTGCCGCATGAGTAAGTAGTGTTATGCATAAATTTTTACTGTGCATGTAAACTTGCTGAAGGCTAGCTAAAATTAGCGTTTTATTTTATTAATAAAATGTGTGGTATTTTCGCCATCGAATTACCCTGATTTTCAAGTACTACAAAAAAATACTACAATGGGGATGGAAGTACTTTATGTTTCAATTAGCAAATAGTATTCACCTATGAATAAATCTTTCATTTGGATTTTTTTATCCGTCTGGATTATCCTTAGTTTGATCAGTGCCGCGTTTACTCAATTGTATGATGACGAAGCCTATTACTGGGCGTACTCTCGATTTTTAGATTGGGGATATTTTGATCACCCTCCCTTTGTCGCACTGATAATTCGTGCCGGTTATGAACTCTTTCAAACGGAGTTAGGAGTTCGATTAGTTGCAGTGATACTCGTAAGCATTACCATCTACCTTCTTTTTAAACTATCGAAAGTAGAGAATAACAAACTCTTTGCGCTACTCATCTTATCCATTTTCCCACTTCATTTGTTTGGGTTTACTTCCATGCCCGATAGTCCGTTGTTATTTTTTACAGCACTCTTTTTTTTTACGTATCACCATTATTTGCAGGACGACTCTTGGAAGACAACACTATTGTTAAGTGTTGTTATGTCGTTAATGTTGTATGCAAAGTATCAAGGTATACTGGTTATTTTATTTACGTTAGCATCTAACCCGGCATTATTAAAACGCAAAAGCTTTTGGATTGCCAGCATTTTTGGTGCTCTATTATTCCTACCTCATTTGTATTGGCAGTATGCAAATGACTTCCCCAGCGCTAAGTATCATCTTGTTGATCGATCGGCAAAGTCGTATAAGATTTCGTATACGATGGAATACCTTGGTGGGCAATTAGTATACTACGGGCCGTTTATGGGATTTTTTCTCTATTGGGCATCATTCAAAGTACAAACAACCGACCTATTTGAGAAGGCTTTAAAATATACGCTAGTAGGTACACTACTATTTTTCTTTATCACTTCATTTAAAGGTAGAGTTCAAGTTAATTGGACGCTGCCGATACTTGTGCCAATGGTAATTTTAGGTATGCGCTATTACCAGCAACAACTAAAGTCTATTGTATGGGTATATCGATTTGCTTGGATAAGTATACTTATTATTTTTTTAGTAAAGATTCATACCCTGTATCCATTGGGTACTTTTAAAAAAGATAGAACGGCAGATTTTAGAGGGCATAGAGAATTTGCTGATAAAGTGGTGAAGGCTTCTGCGGGTTTTCCTATTGTAGCTCATCGTTATCAAACTGCGTCAAGTCTTGCATTTTATACCGGGCAGTATGTTCCTGTTTTTACAATCGACTCCAGGTTTTCTCAATACGAGTTATGGGCTTTTGATACAGTGTTAGTAGGTAAACCGGTAGCTTACGTTAGCGGTTTGCCTAATAACGATGTGGATTTGGGTAATGGTGTCGGAATAAAATTTATTGAGTCATTTCCTATTTTTAAGTTTATTGATGTGGAGGCAAAGCTTTCCAAGCATAGTGATTCAATTCAAGTTCAATTATTATGGAATAAGCCGCTATCATTTTATGCATTCACCCAAGTGCATCCTGTAATTGTAAATGTTCAAGTTCAGGAGGTATCTTCAGGTGCTGCTATTGTTAACGAGCAACTTACTTTTGTTCCCACACAAGAAAGACAAGTTGTTGATGTGGAGTTGCCGATCCTCGTAAAAGATAAGGATTACGAAATTAAATTATCGTTGGAGACACCAACATTTGGTCTGATCAGACGTTACCCCGTATATAAAATTAATCGCGAGTAAGGCATTCAAATTTAGGCTTTATGAAGAATGCATTGGTTATAATCCCCACGTATAATGAGCTTGAGAATATCGAGCTTATTATTAAAGAGGTAATGTCGTTGTCAGCCAATTTTGATATGCTTATTGTAGACGATAGCTCTCCCAATGGAACAGGTGCTGTGGTAAAAAACCTTCAACCTATTTACAACAAACCAGACCACCAACGATTAAACATACTGGAGCGAACAGGAAAGTTGGGTTTGGGAACCGCATACATTGAAGGTTTTAAATATGCTTTGCAAAAGCAATACAAATACATATTACAGATTGATGCAGATTTCTCGCATAACCCAAACGACTTGCTTAGATTATATGCTGCTTGCGAAGAAACGGGATATGACCTGGCAGTAGGTTCTCGATATGCCACTGGCGTCAATGTAGTTAACTGGCCGATGGGTCGTGTGTTGATGTCGTACTTTGCTAGTCGATACGTTCGGTTTGTTACACGCATGCCCATTCATGATACCACTGCCGGCTTTGTGTGTTATCGAAGTAATGTATTAGCGACTATTCCATTACACAAAGTGAAGTTCATTGGATATGCTTTTCAAATTGAAATGAAATTTCTGACTTGGAAGTATGGCTTTCGTGTAACGGAGGTGCCGATAATTTTTACTGATCGTACACGGGGAGTTTCAAAAATGTCAGCTGGAATTTTTAAGGAGGCTTTTTTTGGTGTTTTGCAAATGACCATACAAAGTTGGTTTAAGAAATATAAACCACAGCCATTAGTAGGTTAGTGAGGTGATTTAAAAGTTCAACATTTGTATAGCCGTTAGTGCAGCTTCCTCTCCCTTGTTACCATACTTTCCGCCTGCCCGATCAAGCGCTTGGTGTTTGTTAAGCGTAGTTAACACACCAAAAATAATTGGCTTGCGTGTTTTTAAACCAGCTTCGGTAATGCCATAGGCAACTGCCTGGCAGATGTAATCAAAGTGAGGCGTATCGCCTTGAATAACGCACCCTAGACAGATTACGGCATCAATACTTTTTTCTTCCGCCATCCATAGCGCACCTAAAGAAAGTTCGAAGGTGC
>CAYNKN010000420.1:0-3095 GCA_964397805.1 uncultured Chryseolinea sp.
AACTACCGCAGCGCATCCAATCGCTTTAGCAATGGTGGGTGCGAGTAATGAAAAAATACATAAACCGGATGCGGATACAGATTACTCAAGCTATCAACCGAAAGTTTCTTTAACGCATTCGCCAACGCTCGTCCATCATAGGTTTCTAGTGCATACGCATCGGCTTCAAACTCATTTTTTCGGCTATACATATTCATCAGTAATCCAGTAATAGAAGATATTGGTGAAAATAAAATCCCGAAGGCAAGTAGATTTAAATGAACGGATAAGGTAGTGCCTCCAAGCGCCATAGATACTGCCGGATTAAACAAGAGTAGTGAAAGTACCCAAAGCGTAAAGACAATTTGTATTACCGATAATACATATCCCCAAATAATATGATTCTTTTTATAATGACCAACTTCATGCGCCAGCACGGCAACTAACTCTTCGATAGTATGATTGGCAATAAGGGTGTCGTATAAAACAATTTTTTTTCGCTTTCCTATTCCGGCAAAAAATGCATTAGCCTTTTTCGATCGCTTGGAACCATCGATTACTAAGATATTATCTAGCGGGAAGTTAATTTTTACTGCGAACGCTTCAATCGCAGACTTTAACTCACCTTCGGGTAAGGGAGTTAGTTTATTAAAAAGTGGCACGATAAGCGAAGTGTAAAACATATTCGCAAAAAGTATAAAAGCCGCGGCTATTGCTGCAAACCAAATCCAGAAATTTGGTCCCATTGTTTGAACGAGATAAATAAGTACGGAGAGTAAACCACCTCCTATAATAGCACCGATAGCGTACCCCTTTAGCTTATCTAAAAAAAATGTTTTATACGTAGTTCTGTTAAACCCAAATTTCTCTTCGATAACGAATGTACTGTATAATTGAAAAGGAGTAGTAAGTATGTCGGAGGCTATCATCAGCACGCCAAAAAAGGCTAGTGCTAATAAAATATCATGTTGAATCATTGTACGCAACCACGTATCCAGCCAACCAAAACCTCCAAAATAGAGCATAGCGATAGATAGTAAAAAACTAAAGGCCGATGTCAAAAAAGAAAACTGCGTTTGGGCTTTGTGGTACGCAAGTGACTTTCCATATTTCTCCTTCTCATAAAAATCAGCTACAGCAGGGGGAATATCTACCCGTTGAGCACGAAGATTTAGGTAATCAAGTACCTGCTCAAACAGGTAGCTGGTGGTTACAATTATCAAAATCAGGGATAAAATATCAGTATGCGAAATTGACATGATAGCGATTGCTCAGTATTTTAGGTGGAAAATTATAGGATGTTATGCGAATTAGAAAAGAAGTAAGCAATTTAAACTGGCTGCGTATTATAAAATATTTCTTCGCTATTTTTCTTGTCGTTAACGGTGCCTTAGCGCTTATAAAATTTTTTATGTTTGATGCCACTGATGTGCAATGGCTTTGGATTATGCAAGGTGGTATACTACCGATTATACTCGCCAGTTCGTTTGCTGTAAATCAGCGGCAACTTACCCTATTCATCCATGAGTACCACCACATTCCTGAATTCCATGAAAAACTTCTACAGCATGCGCAGAAAAAAGGGTTAGTGATTGACCAACAATATCCTGAAAGCACTACGTTAAAACCCATCTCGCGTTTTTACAACTTATTCAAGTCTTGGAAAGGACACGAACTGGTGCACATTTCCAATGGTGATACGATTACCATAAAAGGACCGCTATATCGGGTAACACAACTAGAAGACACCTTAACGTGGAATAAGGATTTTAATATTGTATACACTTCTCGCTTGCCAAACTAATACATTTTCCAAAGTAGTGGTCGCTCCAGAAAAAGTGTTGAGAAAAGCTTAAATTTGAACATGAAGTGGCAAGAATATATTGTATCGGATAAAGAAGTTCTTTTAGGTAAACCGACAATAAAGGGAACAAGAATTTCTATTGAGCATATTGTTGGACTTTTGGCTCAGGGTTGGACTGAGAACGAAATCCTTGAAAATTTCCCAAGGTTAACAAAAGAATCATTACAAGCTGTTTTTGCATACATTCAAGAATGTATGCATGATGGTCTCTTATTTACTCCCACAAGGAAGACAGCATAATTGTTCATGAAGTTATTAGCCAACGAAAACTTTCCATTAAGGAGTATTCTATATCTGAGAAGTAAGGGCTTCGACATTAGTTCAATTGGGACAGAAAATCCAAGTATACACGATAAAACTGTTATGGATATTGCCATTAAAGAAGAACGGACAATTTTGACTTTTGACAGAGACTATGGAGAATTGATATTCAAACATAATTATAGACCCCAAAGAGGAGTACTTTATCTACGATTAGACAAATACTCATCTGACGAGCCTGGAAAATTAATTGAAGAACTAATTAATAAGAATGAAATCAATTTCAACAATGCGTTGACTGTGTTGGATAACAATGGAATTAGACAGAGAAAATATTAACTGCAAAAACCTTCAATAGCACCCACCCTAAAGTGTAAGTTAGTTCAATCCAGTTTTGATTTTCTGAAATTAAGCCAGCAATTCCGCCTCTGCTTTTTTCCATTGAGCGGAGTCAAAACTTTGAACAACATTTTCCATCAACAAGCGAATCGCATCAGTTTGTAAATTACCCATACTGCCTTCGTGCGTATGCGCGAGTGTAGTTTGATAAGTGAACTCATTGCGTTCGATGGCTTGACCAATCTCTTTGTAAGCATCACGAAAAGGAACACCCGCCAGCACCAATCTATTCACCTCTTCAACACTAAATAAATATTTATACTTTTTATCGTTTAAAATATCCGACTTGATGTGTATTGAACTAATCATCAGGTGTACCATACTTAAACAATCCTTTAGATGTTGTATAGCAGGAAATAATTTTTCTTTCAATAATTGCATCTCCCGATGATAGCCTGAAGGTAAATTAGCCGTTAGCAATGCAATATCATTCGGCAAGGCCATTAACTGATTACAGCGACCTCGCACTAACTCAAACACATCGGGATTTTTTTTATGCGGCATAATACTCGATCCGGTGGTGAGCTCATCGGGGAAACTAATAAATCCAAAATTTTGATTGAGGAACAAACATGCGTCCATCGACAACTTT
>CAYNKN010000421.1:0-3074 GCA_964397805.1 uncultured Chryseolinea sp.
ATCTACTATGAAATCTAGTCCTTTTGTTCTTGTTTTTTTCACATTACAATTTACGAATTTTTACTTTCTTTTTCGTCAGGATCTTCTGTTCAAACGGCTTACGGCCAACAAAGGAAATCTAAAATACTCGCCTTTAACTGAAAATTTCTTGTAGACAGGCTTTTTATACTTGGTAAGCCAGATTTTAAAATAGGTACTTAGTTAAACGTTAGGGTCTTTTGTTTAAAGGTATTAAAATATTAGCTTCCGAAAACGTTGTAATTGTCTTGAAAATTGAGAAAATTGAAAAGTACCAAATCAACTAACGGCTATGAGTATATTCACTAATCCCAATCGAATTCCAGAAAATTATGGCCTTCGCGTAGCAGCCGGCCTTATTGTTTACTTTTTACTCATGAAATTTACAGGGCTCGCCCATCATGTTGAACTCCGGTTATTAAACCTATTTATTTTGGTGGGCGGTATTTACTTTGGGCTCAAGAAATTTAAAAGCACCCATCAAGATAATCTAAACTACTTCAGGGCATTAGTTACCGGTGTGGCTATCGGGGCAGTTGCATCCCTGGTGTTTGCATTTTTTCTATTTGTCTATATGATGGTCGATAAATCTATGATGCAATCGATTATCGATAATGAGCCCATGGGGCGTTACCTCAATCCGTATATGTCGGCTTTTATTGTGGCATTAGAAGGATTCTTCTCTGGTTTTTTGGTTACGTTCATTTTGATCAACTATCTCACTACCGATGAGGTCAGCAATCCGATTGATCGGTAACTATAATTAAGTTATGAAGTATTTACTAAAACAGGCTCCGTGCATTTGCATAGAGCCTGTTTTAGTTCATAGGGTGTTTAGTGGTATGTAACAACATCAATTGCTGTTCGTCTGTTTTTACTTGACGAAGTCACATCTATCTGTTTTATTCGGCAATCAATTTCTAGTGATAGTTTTTTTGAGATGAAGAAGTATTTTGTTGACTACATCACTCGTCTTGATTTTGTGATACAGACTTTACTTTCATTAAACAGTTGCGTTGTATGGACTACTCATTTATTTCAGGCAGATTAAGTTTACTTGTTCTACTTATGGTCTTTACTATCGGCTGTGGTGGAGACAGTAATGATGATGATCCGCAGTCAGGATCGTGTTCTGGGAACACCACAGCTTATTTGGAGGTAAACTCGGTAACAGCGGGTTCCTTTAATTCAACCGGTGTAGCGGTGGCTCTTGCAGGTGCTTCTGGAAATGACGGAGCAACGGATCCGAAGTTTATGGTTTCGCTGGGCTTTACTAAAAATGATCAGGTATACACAGTCTCCTTTTCTTTCAAAGGTGATATTCGTGAGGGTGAATATTCGAGCGCGGAAGATGATCTTCAATTGGCACAAGTGATGTATGGCAATAACGATGTTTATGGTGATCCCAATGATTTTAAACTAACTATTGAATCGCTGGGGTCTAAGCAATATGTAGCAGGAAGTTCAGATTTTGTTATTGGCAAGATTACGGGATCGTTTGAGGGTGAGTTTATTAATTTCGCACTTGAACATGCCATTATAAGCGGAAAGTTTTGCGTTGATTTATAAGCCGCAAGTTGTGTGTTCTAACGCATCGTTCGCTAATGTCCATGAGTAAAATCATTCATTAAAAAAACGGGTTCCATGCATTTGCACGGAACCCGTTTTTTTTAATGGTTGTAAAAAGTTAATCTCGTTGCATGTTTTTACCGCAGTTCTAATTCGATTATCGTATCGATCGCATCCAGTTTAGCTTTTGGAATTTTTAATGTAATACCAAATTCATTTTCAGAAAACTTAACGGCACTTTTGTCGCTATACAGTTTAGCTGTTTTTATCTTCTTACCCCACGCAGGTATCGTAATGGATTCATCATACCAATTGAGTAGGTGTACAAATACCGTATTACCTTTTTGTGTGGTTACTCCCCAATCGCGTGCTGTTAGTGGGCCGCCACGTGTGCCATAAATTGTTTCACCATTTTTGCTAAGCCATTCGCCTACTTGTTTTAATGAAGTTAAATGCTCGTCTTGTATTTTTCCATTCGGCATAGGGCCAACGTTTAGTAAAAAATTAGCACCATAACCTGCAGCTTTAACCACATATTGAACTAAATCTTTTTTACTCTTGTGGTTATTGTCTTTTAAATGAAATCCCCATGAGTTATTAATGGTTTCACAAGTTTCTTTGGGTAGTGTTCCCACTTTTTGTTCGGGCGAAAATCCGGTGGTGTTATGGCCCGGTAAGTCTTTTTCAAACATTTGAAAATCTTCACCTTCATACGGAGCGCGGTGATGGTTACTCCCCACTAATGCTGCCGGTTGCAATTCGTGGATGAGTTTGTATGTTTTCTCCAAACGCCAATCAGCATCTTTTTTATCCCACATGCCATCAAACCAAATTCCGGCTACATCGCCATAGTTTGTTAAAAGTTCAGTAAGCTGTGCATCCATGTAATCGAGGTATTTAGTAAAGTCTCCCTTCTCCGGACGACCCGTCCACGAACCTCCGGTAGTACCGCGAGGGAAATAATCGGGATGGCGCCAATCTAACTGAGAGTGATAGAAAAAAAGTTTGATACCTTCTTTGCGGCACTCATCGGCCAGGAGTTTTAATACATCTTTTCCATAGGGAGTAGCCTTAACAATATTGTAGTCAGATACCTTACTATCCCACATAGCAAATCCATCGTGATGTTTGCTGGTAATGGTAATGTATTTCATGCCGGCATCTTTGGCCATTTGCACCCAGGCTTTTGCATCAAAAGCTGTGGGGTTAAAAAATGCAGGCAGTTTTTCATAGGTACTAATGGGTATTTGTTGTTGATTCATTACCCATTCACCATCTCCCAATACACTGTATACTCCCCAATGGATAAAGAGTCCGAACTTCGCATTTTCAAACCACTCCCTATTTTTTAGATTTTCGGCAGTTGGTTCGTATTTCCATTGAGCATGTGCGAGGTTGCTGATGAATAAAATCATTAACAGCGACTTACATAAAGAGGTGGTTAGCTTCATATTGTTTTCCTTAAATTGCGTTCGTGTAAATACATT
>CAYNKN010000422.1:0-3048 GCA_964397805.1 uncultured Chryseolinea sp.
CACACTAATTACCATTATAAGCGGACGTGATAGTAATATATTAGAAACATGGTTTGATGATTTACCACTTAACTTGGTAGCCGAACACGGAGCTTCTGTAAGACTTCGAGGTGAAGGTTGGAAAAATGAATTTAATGCAGAGGATGATGCTTGGAAACAACTCATAAAACCAAGTCTTGAACGCTTTGCACAACGCAGTCCGGGTTCTTTTATTGAAGAGAAACGACACACCTTAGCGTGGCATTATCGCAATGTTGATCCTGAACTAGGTTTTATTCGTTCGCGCGAAGTTCTCGATAACCTCTATCACTTAGTGCGCAATGCACGCTTGCAAGTTATTGATGGGAATAAAGTGATTGAGGTACGCGTAACCGGAATAGATAAAGGTGCCGCGGCTAAAAAACTTACTACCAAAAATCCAAGTGATTTCATTTTAGCGATTGGCGATGATAAAACAGATGAAGATATGTTTCGCACATTAGCTGACACCGCCATTACTATTAAAGTAGGTGGTGGTAATTCACTAGCACAATATAATTTACCTGGCCAACAACATGTACTTAATTTATTAAATCGATTTATATCGCTATGATTAGTCCACACCGCTATGACATGGGTATCGTAGGCAACTGCTCCTACATGGCCTACATCAATACACACGCACAAGTACAATGGATGTGCTTACCCCGATTTGATAGCTCCTTTGTTTTCGGATCGTTATTAGATAAACAAAAAGGCGGTGAGTTTTCGGTTATGCCAGCAACCGCATTTGAAAGTCATCAATTTTATATTCCTAATACAAACGTATTATGTACGGAGTTTGCTTGTGCCGATGGCCGCTTTCGTGTAATTGATTGTGCTCCGCGCTTTATTCAACACGAGCGGTACTTTCGCCCATCTATGCTAGTGCGTAAAATTGAATTGCTGGAGGGTAGCCCGGTTATTCAAGTACATTGTAAACCAACCGGAAACTATGGCCAAATTATTCCCGAAGTTATACAAGCCAGTAATCATATTCGATACTTGCAATTAGAAAAGCAAGCTCGATTAACTACCGATGTTTCGCTTTCGCATATTATTGAAGAGAAATCATTTGTACTTGATCAGCATCGCTATTTAGTATTTACCTATGGCGAACCATTGGAAGCTCCGTTAAAAGCCACTGCGGAAGATTTTATCAATAAAACAGTTCGCTACTGGCAAGGCTGGGTTAAGAGTACTTACATTCCAGACCTCTATCAAGAAAGTGTAATCCGTTCTGCACTGGTTCTTAAACTTCATCAATATGAAGATACGGGTGGCATCATTGCTTCCGGTACGACTAGTCTTCCAGAACACCACGGCAGTGAGCGCACATGGGACTATCGATATTGTTGGTTCCGTGATTCTTATTATACCTTAAAAGCGTTTAATGAAATTGGGCACTTCGATGAGTTAGAAAAATACTTTGAATACATACAAAATGTATTGATTAATGAAGAAGGTCGCATTCAGCCGTTGTATTCTATAACGGGTCATAAAGACATTGAAGAAATACACGTAGACCTAGAGGGATACCTGGGAAACAAACCTGTTCGTGTAGGTAATAAGGCATACATTCAAATTCAAAATGATGTGTATGGCCAAATTTTGGTAAGTCTGTTACCTCTCTTTACTGATAGGCGACTTTCGTTTGAGAAAAAACAAACCTATAAACTTTTAGTAAAGCGGCTACTCTTCTGGATTGAAAAAACAATGGACGAAGCCGATGCCGGATTATGGGAGTTCCGTAATGTAAAACAAGTACATAGCTACACACTACTTTTTCATTGGGCAGGAAGTAAGGCTGCGTATAAAATCAGTAAGCTCATGGGCGATAATGAATTAAGCAAACTCGCCCTTACTTTAGAAGCAATGGCAACTGATCGCATAGAAAAATGCTACGACCTCGAGCATCATGTATATACACAGGCTATGGGTTCGGCCAATTTAGATGCGAGCACGCTTAAGTTTATTACCATGGGATACTTAGACCCTCATCTTCCTAAAACACACGAACACTTACGCCAACTTGAACTAAAACTAAAAACAGATCAAGGTCTGTTTTATCGCTACGTTCACCCTGATGATTTTGGAAAACCAGAGGCTACGTTTTTAGTATGCGCCTTTTGGTATGTAGATGCACTTGCATGTGTAGGTCGCGTTGATGATGCCATTAAAACATTAGAAGGTATACTTCCACATGCTAATCATCTGGGTATCTTTAGTGAAGATGTTGGACTAGACGGATCGCAATGGGGCAACTTTCCACAAACATATAGTCATGTAGGATTGATTAATGCCGTAACCCGAATAGCGCGTAAGCTCGATGTACCTAACTTTAAGTAAGATTAGGCCACACCTTCTACCACAATCATTTTTGTAATAGAGGCTGCTTGGCGAATGGTTTTAGCGGGCGCATAACCGTCAGATGCCCACCAGCTTTTTGCTTTGTCGAGCGAAGGAAACTCTATTACCACTATGCGACCATGCTGCCAATCGCCCTCAAGTACCTCCGCATTACCTCCGCGCACCAAAAATTTTCCATCGTAAGCTAACAGCGAAGCTGGTGTAAATTTTTTGTACTCTTCGTACCGTATTGGATCGGTAATGGTAACATCAACAATAATGTAAGCTTTCAATATGAAGTTGGTTAGTTTTAAGGTGTAAAGATATTGATCGAAGTTTTTCTTTGTCTATAAAAAACAAAAAAGTATCGCTGATGCGCTCTACTTCATAAACATCATCAATAGGGCGATGGACTTATACTGGTCCAGCCACCATCTATAACAATGGTTTGACCGGTAATGTGGCGCGCTTGCGGTGAAACCAGAAACATAGCCGCATCGGCAATATCTTTTGTTGATGCAGGTCTGCCTAACGGTGTTATGTTCGACCATGTCTTTTCATAGGTTGCATCGCGTGCCGTTCGTTCGGTTAGTGTAGCACCCGGAGCCAGCGCATTTATGGTAATGTTATAGGGTGATAGCTCCAGCACCAATGTTTTTGCTAACATCTCTAGTGCCGCTT
>CAYNKN010000423.1:0-3024 GCA_964397805.1 uncultured Chryseolinea sp.
GCGCCTAACTCCGATTGTTGTTTTTCGGTTTCGATCTCAAAGAGTTTGGTCTTTAACATTTGTAACGCACGTTCGCGGTTACCATGTTGTGAGCGTTCAACCTGACACGTAATAACAATACCCGATGGTTTGTGTGTAAGTTGTACTTTCGTTTCTACCTTGTTTACATTCTGCCCACCTGCTCCACTCGATCGTGCTGTTTGAAACTCCAAATCGGCAGGTAGTATTTCGATGGCTACATCTTCTACCTCGGGCAATACCACAACCGATGCTGCCGAAGTATGCACACGACCCATTTGCTCGGTAGCTGGCACGCGCTGCACGCGGTGCACACCCGATTCAAATTTTAACAGGGCATAAGCACCCTCGCCATTCACACTACAAATTACTTCCTTATACCCTCCGGCTGTTCCTTCGGTAACATCCAGTACCGACATCTTCAAACCTCTGCGATCGCAAAACCGCTGGTACATACGCCACAGATCTCCGGCAAAAATTGCGGCCTCATCGCCTCCGGTTCCTGCCCGAATCTCCAGCATCACATCTTTGTCATCGTTTGGATCTTTGGGAATGAGCATGGTTTTTATCTCATTATCCAACTGCTCGATTTTTGGCTCCAGCTCTTCAACTTCGAGCTTTGCCATTTCGCGCATTTCTTCATCCTTTTCTTTATACAAAACATCTTTAGCCTGCTGTAGATGGCCGGTGGCTTCCAGCAGTTGATTGTACTTGTTGACAATTTTCTCTAAATCCCGATACTCCTTGCTGAGCTGCGAGTAGCGCTTCATATCGCTAACAATGTCTTGCTGAGCCAGAAGTTGACCTACTTCCTCAAACCGATGCTTTAATTCTTCTAGTTTTCTAACCATGACTGAAAATGAACGCGCAAATTTAGTGAAATCGTGTTGAGTTATACAGGCCTGAGCCCAAATCACTGGGGAAAAGAACACGTGAAATAAATCAATCTAAACCGGAGAAGGAATGCTGAGAGAGATAAGGATGTGCTGGTGTTTTATAAAAACCAATAAGAGCACTCAAAACAGATTAGGTTTTTTTAACGGGCAACCTCACCTTTGGAATGGTTTAAAGCGAACAAACAAATTTTTAGAATATGCAAAAAATAGTGTGGATTGGAGGACTTCTACTGCTAATGGCCTGTGGAGGTTCTCTTTCGGATGAACAGCGCAAGCGCCTTCACGAAGGCATGAAGGATCAAAAGATTGTAAAATTAAGCGATGCCGAAATTGTTTCGGCTGCATTAGAGCAAGGCCAGGAAATTTTTAGTGCGCTTGAAAAGAAATCGTTTTCGCCTAGCCAAATGGATTCGCTTTCCAGCCATTATCAAGTAAAAATAAAATGGCTGGTTCCGGGAGCTGGCAACATGCGCGAAATGGAAAGTCAGATTATTGATGCCTACCTTATGGGCGAGGGTAATGAAGTGCAGGATAACATTCAAAAAATAAGAGCGGTGGCCGGAGTAGATGCGTATGATTCATTATTGTATTCTAAACCAGTGGTGGTAACCATGGCTGATGGTATTGAGCGAATTAATGGTGTGTGGAATGTTTATATGGCTAAAAAAGATGTTGTGCGTTTAGCTATAGAAAAGTAAGATGAGGTCAGAAATTAAATAAGCGGTAACGCTCATCAACTAAGCGTGGTTTACTTTTGGTGTATCAATCCAAACCTCGTTTACGATGAAAAAATTTTACTACGCAATCAGAGCAGCGTTTCTGATTTTACTTATTCCGTTTTGTCTGAGCGCTCAGCAACCAGAGCCTTTAGACACGGCCATTGTTTCAAAAATTAAAAGTGAGGGGTTCGACCGATCACAGGTCATGAACATCCTGAGTATGCTTACCGATGTATACGGACCTCGTTTAACAAATTCACCCAATCATCGTAAAGCAGCCGAGTACGCCAAAGAGAGCTTGGTTTCCTGGGGCGCACAAAATGTTCATATCGATACATGGGACGAAGAATTTGGTAAGGGATGGGAGCTCAAGAAATTCAGTCTGCAAAGTGTACAACCAGTTTACTTTCCGTTAATCGCTTACCCCAAGGCGTGGTCGCCCGGTATAAAAGGTACTGTTCAGGCAGAAGCAGTTTACTTAGATATTAGAAAAGAAGAAGACCTAGCCAAGTATAAAGGCAAGTTAAAAGGCAAGCTTGTGCTCTTTAGTTTACCTACTCCGGTGAAGCCCGGTTTTGTTCCTGATGCCAAGCGACTTGATGATTCTACATTGCTATTAATGGCGAACTCAGGCGCTACTGAAGCATTTACTGGCCGAAGATTTCAAGGTGCTGCAGAACCTCAGCGATTAGCCTTTTTGAAGTGGGATTTCTGTCAGAAAGAAGGAGCGCTGGCAGTGTTAGAAGCAAGTCCTAGTTCGAGATTAGAAGATGGTACCCTTACCGTTAGTGCAGCTACTGTTCCCTATCCGGCAGAAGTATCAATCGCAAACAGATTACGAGCATATAATGCAAATGCTCCCAAAATTTTACCGCAAGTAGTAATAGCGGCTGAGCATTACAACCGCTTAGTGCGACAGATTCAGCAGGGATCTGTTGTAAAGTTAGAACTGGCTTTAGAAACCACATTTACACCTGCGGCTGCGGGCTTCAATGTTATTGCCGAAATTCCAGGATCAGATTTAAAAGATGAAGTGGTGATGATAGGTGCACACTTAGATTCATGGCATAGCGGAACAGGCGCTACCGACAATGCTTCGGGATCGGCCGTTATGTTGGAAGCTATCCGTATTCTTAAATCACTTGGTGTTACACCGCGCAGAACTATACGCATTGGATTATGGGGCGGAGAAGAACAAGGATTGTTGGGTTCACGAAACTATGTAAAACGTGTGTTGGGCGAGCGTTTAGACAAAAGTTATCCGTACGATTCCATTGAGTTAAAACCGGCTGCCAATAAATTTTCTGTTTACTTTAATATGGACAATGGTACCGGCAAATACAGAGGCGTTTATTTGCAGGGTAACGAAGCCGTTCGGCCAATTTTTAGAG
>CAYNKN010000424.1:0-2999 GCA_964397805.1 uncultured Chryseolinea sp.
AACCCATCTTTGTTCGATGAAGAAGTACATCAGGTATTAGGCGAAAAGCGTGGTTCGGTAATCAAGTATCTGCGTGATGCAGCTTTGATTTATAATCGAATTGGTAAGATATTTTTGAATTATCCACTTCATAAAGTTTCTACTTGGGTTCATCCACGAGTGTTTTCAGCATTAGGGGCAACCCGTCCGAAGCACTTGCTTCAAACCATGGATTCAGTAAATCGCCAGTACTTTACAAATCCTAAAACTATTCAAATTTTTAATCGCTTTGCTACGTACAATGGTAGTAGTCCGTATGTGGCACCGGGCATGTTAACGATGATACCCCACTTAGAACAGAATGAAGGAACGTTCTATCCACGCGGGGGAATGATTAGTATTACTAAAGCACTTTACAAGTTAGCTCAGGAGTTAGGTGTAGTGTTTCATCTTAACGAAACAGTAACGTCTATTAACCAGAATCATGCTGAGGAAATTACAGGTGTAACAACAACCGAAAAATCTATTTCTGCTGATGTGGTAGTAAGTAACATGGATGTATACTATACCTATTCCAAACTTTTACAAAACAGTGAACGATCGGCTCAGCTACTTAAACAGGAGCGATCTTCCAGCGCACTCATTTTTTATTGGGGTATTGCTAAAAAAGCCGAGCAATTACATTTACACAATATCTTTTTCTCAAACGATTACCCACACGAATTCAGTGCACTTTTTAAGAGGGGAAGTTTATCAGCAGATCCAACCATTTACATAAATATTACGTCAAAGATGGAAGCTGTACAGGCACCTACAGGAAAGGAAAATTGGTTTGTGATGATTAACGCACCTGCATACACCGGGCAACCTTGGGAAACCTGGGTGCCGATAGCACGTACACAGATACTGGAAAAATTTTCGCGTATGTTGGGGTTCGATGTGGCAAAAACTATTGAGGTTGAGCGTCACTGGACACCACAAGGTATTGATATGGAAACACAATCATTTCAAGGTTCGCTGTACGGCACAAGTTCGAATAGTAAAATGTCGGCATTTTTCCGTCATGCAAACGATAGCCAAAAGCATAAGGGGCTATTTTTTGTTGGGGGAAGTGTTCATCCGGGCGGAGGTATTCCGCTTTGTTTGCGCAGTGCACGTATTGCTTCCGAATTAATCGGAAAACAATTAGCATAAAGCAACTGTTTAAAAATTCTGTCAACATTTTTTTAATGCGCCTACTTTCGTTAAACAGATTATCTATTGCCACCATAAAAATACCGCTCTCCATTTGGTTGGCTATTGTTTTTCATTTAGCAGGGTTTATTGGTATTGTGTTTTGGAACAGTCCATTTATTACTACCATGACTAGCCTGCACTTGGTGCTTATGTTTGTTTTACTTTTTATATCCAGCGAATCGATTAGTAATCGGCTAGTTAGTTATGTGTTATTTGCCAGCATACTGGGGTACGTGGCCGAATGGATAGGTGTGCATACTCAGTTTCTTTTTGGAAGTTATAGCTATGGTACTGTTCTAGGTTTTAAAGTACTTGGAGTTCCGCTTGTTATCGGTTTAAATTGGGCTATTGTTTTACTGGGCTCAGCCAGTACGATGCATTATCTTCAATGCATTTATTTTCCAACGCTGGGTAGTAGATCACCTATTCGCTACACGCTTTTTGTTGTGCTGGGAGGAGCTGCTATAGCCACACTTTTTGATTGGATTATGGAGCCTGTGGCCATTACATTAGGCTATTGGTCATGGCACACCACATCGATACCACTCTATAATTACGTATGTTGGTTTTTAGTAAGTGCGCTGGGGCTACTGGTATTCTGCTGGATTCGGCCAACCGTAAATAAGTTTTTTATGTACCTCATGCTTATTCAGACCTTGTTCTTTTCGCTATTGAGGCTATCGCTTTAAATGGAATTTGTTTTTCGCTTTGTTTTTTAAAAGTTTATCTGAGCGGATGGCCGTTCATATAAAGTAAGGAAGAAATAGGTATAAGGTGATTAGTTTGAGGAAACAAGTTTCTTCAACTCTTCGATATCGCGTTGCTTTAATGGCTTGGTAATGAATTGAATAACGTTAGAAAAGCCAAATGCCTCGTCTCTATCTTTTATGCTATTAGAACTGGTAAGCACAACAATTTTTGATTTACCTCTAATTCTTTCAGGAAGTTTAACAAAGCTCTTTAAAAAAGAGAAACCGTCTACTTCGGGCATGTTCAAATCCAAAAAAATAACGTCTGGTGGGGAATCGCCATTAATACTATTTAACCACTCAAGTGCCTCTTCAGCAGATTTATAGAGTAATAACTCGTTCGAGAAGTTGTAGACTTCCAGAAACCTACGCTGTATAAACAGGTCGATATCACTATCATCAATTAACACCGTCTTAGCCACAATACCTGTCATACGCATAAGTTTACAAAGGTGCCAAATAATTATTGATCAAAACATCTCTTAAAGTAGAAATTTAAAGTAAAAATATAAATGGTTGGTTTCAAAGGTTTAAAAAATGTGTTAAAATTGAAACTCTAAAACCTAAGCAACATCATGAACTTCAAGCGACTTATTAATTTCTTTTCAATGGCTGTGTTAGTGACAGGGTTAGCCGCCTGCGGATCATCCTCTAGCGATAAAGACAAAAATGCACAAGACTTTAAAGACGCAGAACAAAGCTTGAAGCAGCAAATTGAAGAAGTTGTATACAACATCCCGTCCCCATCCGAAATTCCTTACTTACTGCAAGCAACGGGTGCCGAGTTTAACGAAAGCCTGGTGAATTCAAGGGCTAAAGTTGATCAATATGTTACCCGCACCGACAAGGCAGCCCTTAACTTGGGTATTTATGCCGCGGATATTGGCTACCTCAGCTCATACGATAAAACTCAAGAAGCGATCGATTATATTGGTTCAGCGAAAACGTTGGCTGATAAATTAGGTGTTATCGGTACTTTCGATGTAAGCGTTCTTCAACGCTTTGAAAAGAACATCGGAAACAAAGACTCGTTAA
>CAYNKN010000425.1:0-2993 GCA_964397805.1 uncultured Chryseolinea sp.
TCTGCGGCACGCCACGTTTTCAAACTCATTATGCGTGCTTGCCATTGTTGATGTACATCACTCCAACCTATGATGTTTAGTCCTTCCCTCCGGATCACTTCTAGTAAAACCTCTTCACGTTGCTTCGCAGAAATGGCAGGCAATGGTTTACTACTCAGAATCAAATTACCTATTCGCTTTTCTTCAGTTCCAACGATCATAGCGCGATCATAATCCCATCGCACCGATTCGTGACTCGTTGCCCGTTGTAGCAAATCAGTTTCATCTACCGGAGCAGCCATAAATACTTTTCCTTCGCCTACACCACCACTATCGAGTTGCGCTATTGCAAGCCAAGGATAATGTGTGAGTGGATCATGATCGGCTAAACGCACAACGCGCCCATTGGCTAGCTTGTAGCGAGCGCTGTACTTATCCATCTGTCGAGCTATACGCTCTGGATATGCATCGGCAACCAATAGCCCAACCGATGTATCAGCAGGCATATTATTTTCTTCATTTACCGAAAATATTTTTCTCCATGATATCGCTAATCGTTCAATGCGTTCCAATACATTGCGATCGGCATCTACACGTTCGCCAGCTCGCCATTTACGTAGTACCTCCACACGCAACGACAAATCGACTCCCGTATCTCGCGAAAGCGGATCGCGTTCTTCTAATAAGGCTGCTACATCTGCCGCTATGGCAATATGTTTATCTGCTGATAAAAACATGTGTGCTAAACGCGGATGAGTAGGTAAACGCAGCATTTCTTTTCCGCGTGAAGTAATCGCACCGTGTTGTAAAGCACCGAGTTGTTGCAAAAGTTCTCTTGCCTGATTCACTGCACCTGTAGGAGGAGGCGTCATCCACGTGAGATCGTTAACATGATAAACACCCCACTGCGCAAGTTCTAATACCAACGAAGTAAGATCGGCCTCCAGCATTTCTGGCTGACGCGTAGGTTGCAAATTTCGGTGTTCAGCCTCCGACCATAAACGATAACAAACCCCTGCCCCTAAGCGACCCGCACGACCCGCACGTTGATCAGCCGCATCACCTGTAACACGAATGGTTTCTAATCGTGTAAGACCACTTCGCGGATCAAAGCGTGGCAAACGGGCATAACCACTATCCACCACGGTAGTAATGCCTTCAATAGTTAGTGAAGTTTCTGCTAAGGCGGTTGACAACACTATTTTTCGTTCGCCACGTGGATGCGGAAGTATAGCTTCTTGTTGTTTCTTAAATGGTAAGTCGCCATATAATACATGTATAGTGACTGGTAAATTCTCTGCTTCTAATAAAGCGGCTACCCGATTAATATCAGCAACCCCTGGTAAAAATGTTAGTATATCGCCCGGCTGTTCATGCCATGCTCTTTTAACTACCCGTACCGTTGCGTTTGCCAGATTTTTATCCTGAACAGCCATGTATTGAATGGATACTGGAAATTGTCGACCGGTACTACTAACGATGGGCGCGTTACCTAACCGGGTGGAGAGAGCAGCACCATCTAAGGTAGCCGACATAATAAGTATCTTCAAATCATCGCGAAGTACTTGCTGTACTTGTAAGCACAACGCAAGTGCTAAATCGGCTTGCAAACTCCGCTCATGAAATTCATCAAAAATTACGAGGCCGATATCTTCCAGTGCATTGTCTGATTGTACCATGCGCGTCAGAATTCCTTCTGTTACAACTTCTAGTCGTGTATGCGAGCTGACTTTACTTTCAAATCTTACCCGATACCCAACCGTATGTCCTACATTTTCTTCTAGCAGCGTAGCCATACGCATAGCTACCGATCGCGCAGCCAGACGCCTGGGTTCTAGCATCACAATCTTTTTCCCCTTAAGCCAAGGCTCGTCTAGCAATTGAAGCGGAAGCACAGTGCTCTTACCTGCGCCAGGAGGTGCTTGCAGTATAACAATGGCGTGTTGCTGAAAATGGTTTTTTAGTTCCGGAATTACTTCCTCTACCGGATAGCGTTCATTCACGCATGCAAAATAAACATTCGGGCAGAATAGAAATATAAATATGTGATTACCTGTTTATGTAAAGCAACACATTACCCTCAATTAAATTATCGTGATAGTCTAGTTGCGTAATCTCTATAAGTATCTATAAAACAAAAGAGCCCATGCAGGGCTCTTTTATCAATCTATAAAATGATCTTAAACCTAAGGCTTAGAATGTTACTGTGCGACTAACACCTTCACCATTTGTAATTAGAAACGTAGGGTTGATGTTTAATCCTTTTAAGTTATAGACAATTGCGAAGTCACCTTCCACGCTTCTACCTTCAGTAAAAAGTGTGCGACCGGCTTCGTCTAGGATTACTACAGTAATAAAATCAGCTCCGTTAGTGCTAATACCCATTAAGTATTTTGACGTATCGGCCGATAAGCGATTTACATGAATAAAACTCTTAACCACACCTTTTGTATACGATACTTTTTCTACCGACTTACCTTCTTCGTTTTCGATAACAATAGCATAGTCGCCTTCGGCTAAGTTTGTAAAGTTATATGGACGAACAAAAGAAGAGGTACTTCCGAAAGACTCTGTAAAAACTACTTTATTCTGATCGTTTAAAATAGATACTTTAACACGGCTCACTTTTGTGTTTGAATAATACACATTGAACACACCTGTTTTACGTTCTTCAATACGAACACCGGGTAAATCGGCTAAAGAAACTGCGTAAGTAAAAATGATTAAAGCAATAGAAAGAATTGTCTGTTTCATAATTATTTGTTTTAGTGATGCAAAGGTGCACCTTTAAATACGAGGGCATTGAGCGATCGCGCTATTGCCATAAGCCTTGTAAGGAAACTCTACAAAAGCACGGAACAATAGTTAATTTGTTAGCTGATACATACCACCATATAAAGACTGCGGGGCACGGTTGGGATACAAAGATTTAAGCCGACTTACTAAATCAGACAAAAGAAAATTAGTCTATCTACTATCTTTTGGTATCATCTACAACGTTTGCAGAAGGCAAG
>CAYNKN010000426.1:0-2971 GCA_964397805.1 uncultured Chryseolinea sp.
AAAGGCTTTATTACTTCGGCAGATATCAAAAAATTTGCCGAGAATAAGCCAGTTATCGCCAAGCCAAAAGCAACAGCAGTACAAACATCAGAGACTAAAGTACCCGAGCATGAAGTAGTAAAGAAGAGCAAGTACGATGATATCTTACTCATAGGCGAAGATCGCGATGTGGTAGATTATAAGCTCGCTAAATGCTGCACACCTATTCCGGGCGATGAAGTATTTGGTTTTGTTACCGTTAATGAAGGAATTAAAATTCATCGAACAAACTGTAAAAATGCTCCGGAGTTACTCTCGCATCACGGTAACCGGGTAGTGAAAGCCAAATGGACTTCGCAGCATGAAGTAGCCTTTTTAACCGGGCTAAAAATTTTAGGTACCGATAGGGTAGGACTGATTAACGATGTTACCAAAGTGATTTCCGAAGAACTTAAAGTAAATATGAGTTCCATGTCTATTCATACCGACAACGGTATTTTTGAGGGGGAGATCATGCTTTATGTAAACGACACACGACATTTAGAACAACTCATTGAAAAACTTCGTGGCGTAGAGGGTGTAGTGAAAGTAAACCGGTTTGATTCCAAGGAATAGGGAACCCTAAATCCGATCAAACCTTTCTTTGCGAGACATCGGTGGAATACTATCTTTGCCCGTTACTTTAAAAATGGCGCTCAATCCTAAGATTTACGAAGAAGTAAAGAAGATTTTCACGGCATACTTGGAAAACAAGGAGCTGCGAAAAACTCCTGAGCGCTATGCTATTCTGGAAGAAATTTATTCACGCGATGGTCATTTTGATGTAGAGTCGCTCTACATCAGCATGAAAAACAAAAACTATCGCGTTAGCCGTGCAACAGTTTACAATACGTTAGATCTGCTGGTAGAGTGCGACTTGGTGAGTAAACATCAGTTCGGTAAAAATTTGGCGCAATATGAAAAGTCGTTTGGTTATAAACAGCACGACCATCTTATTTGCACAGAATGCCATAAAGTAATTGAGTTTTGCGACCCGCGTATTCAAAATATTCAGAATACGGTAGAGGAGCTTTTGCATTTTAATGTAATGCACCACTCGCTTATTCTCTATGCTTCGTGTACAAAACCTCAATGTGATAATCGAAAATTCCTTAAATAATTAATCAGAATGAAATTCAATTATAAAATAACAGGTGAGTTGTTAACCATAAATCTTTCTGGTGACCTCATTGGCGAGGATAATGGAGCCTCCATAATTGAAGTGGTAAATGATATGATACAGCAAGGTATACGTACCTGTCTGGTCGATATTTCAGACTTGCGCTACATTAACAGCAGTGGTATTGGCGTGTTAATTACCATACTCACAAAATTTAGAAATAAGGGCGGAGAAGTATACTTAATGAAACCCTCAGAAAGCGTTCAGAAACTGTTAGTTATTACTAAGCTTAACGCTATTTTTCAAATCATTCAGTCAGAAGAAGAAATCACAAAATAAGAGCAGACCAATGACAAAGGTAGATGTACTGTTAGGACTTCAGTGGGGTGACGAGGGGAAAGGTAAAATTGTAGATGTATTAGCACCTAAGTATGATGTAGTAGCCAGATTTCAAGGCGGCCCCAATGCTGGGCATACTTTAGAGTTTGACGGCATCAAACATGTTCTTCATCAAATACCTTCGGGTATATTTCGCGAGAAAACGAAAAATGTAATTGGAAATGGCGTTGTGCTCGACCCCATCGTTTTTAAAGGCGAAATTGAAAAATTACAGAAGTACAATCTTAATGTAAAAGCGAATTTATTTATTTCAAAAAAGGCAACGCTTATTTTGCCTACACATCGATTGCTCGATCAGGCTTATGAAAAGGCAAAGGGCGACAATAAAATTGGTTCAACACTAAAAGGAATAGGGCCTACGTATCAAGATAAAATTGGTCGTCAGGGTTTGCGGGTAGGCGATATTTTGTCGGATAAGTTTGGTGAAAAACTCAAAAAATTAACAGATATACATTTTAAAATACTAGCCGATCACGATATCCAGTACAATTGGGCTGAACTAGAAGCACAATTTTTAGATGCCGTTCAATTTTTAAAAGAGTTTACACTAGTTGAAAGTGAGTATTTTTTAAACAATGAATTAAAGTCAGGGGCTTCCATTTTAGCTGAAGGTGCACAAGGAGCATTATTGGATATAGATTTTGGAAGTTATCCTTTTGTGACTAGTTCCAATACGGTTACTGCCGGAGCGTGTACTGGCTTAGGTATAGCACCAAGTCATATTGGTGAAGTGTATGGAATTTTTAAGGCGTATAGCACCCGCGTTGGAAGTGGCCCGTTCCCCACAGAGTTATTAGATGACGATGGAGACAAAATGCGAAAAGAAGGAAATGAATTTGGTTCAACCACCGGAAGACCAAGGCGCTGTGGATGGATTGACCTGCCTTCTTTAAAGTACTCTATAATGATTAATGGAGTAACACAATTACTAATGATGAAGGCAGATGTGTTAAATATTTTTGCCACGATTAAAGTTTGCACAAAATATCAGTTGAGCGATGGATCAATTTCGGAGCTAATACCATACGAAGTAGCAAACGAAAAAATAATTCCGATCTATGAAACGTTAGAAGGTTGGAATACCTCACTGAGTAATAATACAGAAGAAAGTTTGCCCGCAGGATTGTCGGCCTACATAAAGTTCTTGGAAGAAAGACTACAAGTTCCAATTACGTTGGTCTCCACCGGCCCAGATCGTACCCAAACTATCCATAGACAATCCGTATTAGTGTAAAATATTTTTTAACAATACTTGCGTAGATATATCCGAAGCAATACATTTGCATCCCCTTTCAGAAGGAACGGGCTTAAAAGTTTGAAATCGGATGTTAGGCTAAGTTTTTAACATCACGTTAAGCAATCATCTAAAGTTATAGAGATTGGTTAAAACGTTCTTTGAATAGATGGAAATTGATAGCGGACCCAGCGAGTGCT